>CAZJPO010000066.1:0-10894 GCA_964547865.1 uncultured Thiosulfatimonas sp. | reverse complement strand
TTTTATTCATCTTTTTATTTATATAAGAATTCTCTTATATTAAAAAATAAGGTAAAATAAGGTATAATGCTCCAAAATTTAGCGCGCGTATTATAGCAAATGCGCTACAACTAAAGTCGAATAAGGAAGTTACTATGAAAATCCGTCAACTATTTGATTACGATACTTGGACCTATACCTACCTACTGTGGGACGAAGCAACTAAAGAGGCCGCTGTCATCGACTCGGTTCTTGAACAAGTTGATCGCGATATGCAGCACATTGATGAGCTGGGCTTGAATGTTAAATACCTACTGGAAACACACATTCACGCAGACCACATTACTGGTGCTGGCCCAATTCGCAAGAAGACCAAAGGTCAAATTGTGGTTCACGAAAACTCGGAGTCAGAGTGCGCCGACATCCTAGCGGTTGAAGGCAACACCTTTAAACTGGGTGAACAAGAAATCCGTGTACTACACACACCGGGCCATACCAACAACGATATCACTTATCTGATTGATGGGGCTGCTTTTACTGGCGATACTTTATTTGTTCGTGACTGTGGTCGTACTGACTTCCAATTGGGAAGTAATGAAGATATGTACGAATCACTCACCGAAAAACTATTTACGCTACCAGAAGATACTTTAGTCTTCCCTGCGCATGACTATAAAGGCTTTACCCAATCGACGATTGGTGAAGAAAAACAATTCAACTGTCGTGTGGGTGATGGTAAAACTTACCAAGATTTTGCCACGATTATGGACGGTCTAAACCTGCCAAATCCAAAGCGTATGGATATTTCCGTCCCAGGAAACTTGAAATGTGGAGACCTTGAAGACTAGTTTTAAACTCAGCTTCAGCTCCCATAATAAAAAAGGCAACCAGGTGGTTGCCTTTTTTATTTGAGAATTCAATTGCTCTCTATTCACTTACCGATTGAAACCCGTAAATCTTTGTCAGCTTGATTTCAACTCGCCGGTTCTGGCTGCGATTTTCGTCAATGGGAAGGCCGTCTAATGTTCTATTAGGGACTTTGGGGCGAGTTTCTGCATAGCCAATCGCTTTGAGCTTATTCTGCGAAATTCCCTGAGCCATAAAGATTTTTAACACCTCGATTGCCCTACCTGAAGACAGCTCCCAGTTCGACGGAAATCGATTGGTATGAATCGGCACATCGTCGGTATGGCCTTCAATCTCAATTTGGTAATTGGGTAACATCAAACTATTTATTTTGATCGCAATCTGCTCAATAAGTCGAGAAGAGCCTTCTTCAACCTCGGTCGAAGCCGTTTTGAATAGCAGCTCTCCGGGTAACTCCACTTTTAAACTGTTTTCATTGAGCTTAATTGCCTGATTCGGATCAATCCCAAATTGCACTAGCAGTTGAGACAAGGCAAGGTTTAGGTCGTGAAGTGGATTGATCGTCTCAGACTCATCCTTGTGCAAAAGATTTTCATCAATCCCTTTAATCACCTCTTCAAACTTCTGCTGGTTTATCTCCGAAAAGGAGAATAACAGAACAATAAATACCATGATCAACGTGATCGCGTCAGCATAGGTAATTAACCAGTCATCCGTCCCCTCTTCAAAGGATTTTTTCTTGACCGAATGCGCCTCCAGTATCTGCTGGCGCAGTTGATTTTCGATCTCCTCCGGTTTTTTAATACCTGGCAATTTATGTCTCAACATAACCGTTTACCGTTCAGCGCGCTTAAACTTGTAATCAGCTTCTATATAGGCATTCATGGCATCTTCAATCATCATCGGTGATGCTCCCTCAGATAAAAGCACAAACCCTTCCGTCAAAACCTGATTGCGATAAGCTTCTAGGTCCTGTTTTTGCTCAACCTTTCTCGCCGCTGGTTTTAACACAAGCTGAGCCAACAAGACTCCATAGAGCGTTGTAATCAGCGCTAAGGCCATCCCGGTTCCGATTTGTGCTGGGTCCCCCTCCAAACTATTCAGCATAATAATTAGCCCAACTAAAGTACCCACCATTCCGAAAGCTGGTGCGGCTGAGGCCATGGATAAAAGCACTTTAGCTTGCGCCATATTGCGGTCATAGATCGACTGTTTTGAATGCTGGAGCAATAATCTTAATTTGTGGCCTTGATAGCCTGAAAGTAAATAGATATAAGACTGGTTAAGAAAACTTTTGTCAGTTTCATCGACATTGACCTCTTGCTCTAACTTAACCAAGCCTTCGCTGCGAACCAGTTTAGACCAATCAATTAACACACCGACATCTTCATAGAGCTTTCGGGGGTCAACTTTCGCGGTCATCAAGGTGTCGAGAATATCGCGGAAAGCAAGTAAAACATTGCGCCCCTCATACGAGATCATTGCTGCAGCAACTGTACCTCCGACAACCATCGCAAATCCGGAAAGGCTAAAGAACATCAGGTAGTTATCAGTATTAGAAATGACTGCAAGTGAGAAGAGGCCAAGCCCCATAATCACTCCGATAATGGCGGTTAGAGAGACTTTCATGACAACAACCTAGTTCTGAATAGACATAATTTCAGTTTAATCAAATAAATACGTAAGTCAATTAACAGCGAGAGAGAAGGAAGGAAATAAAAAAGCCGGTATGAAACCGGCTTTTTATCTCTTGAAAAGACTAAACAGAGCTAACTAGTGAACTTCTAAAACTTCCACTTTATAGTCTAGCGCTTTGTCTGCTAACGGGTGGTTTCCATCCAGATAAACCTTGTCGTCTTCGATTTCAATAATACGGAAAATAATCGTATTGCCTTCTGGGTCTTCAGTTTCGACTGTTGAACCAATTTCGATCTCAACGTTATCATCAAAATTGTCTGGGCCTGCAAACACGATTAACTCATCGTTTTTAACACCGTAGGCTTTCTCAGCTGGAATCGTCACTTTCGCTTCAAACCCTGGCTCTTCGCCTTCAAGGAATTCTTCCAATCCAGAAATAATTTCACCTTCACCCTGAATATAAATCACAGGATCAGAATCAAAGGTTGAATCAAGCAAATTACCATCTTCATCTCTCAACTCGTAGTGAAATGTGACTCGACTGCCTTTTTTAATTCTCATAAAACTTTACCTAAAATATCCATTAAAATATGGTCGAGTATTTTACAGCAAAGAGAGTCTAGATGCGTCAAATTCTATTGGATACAGAAACAACTGGTTTTGAACCCCACAACGGTGATCGCATCATTGAAATTGGGGCGGTAGAAATGGTCAAACGCCGCCTGACCTATAATAACTATCACCAGTATGTTCAGCCGGAACGAGAAGTCCCTGAAGATGCGATCAAAGTTCACGGGATTACCGATGAATTTCTAAAGGATAAACCCGTCTTTGCGCTCGTGGTGGATGACTTTATGAATTACGTCAAAGGGGCTGAGTTAATCATCCACAACGCCCCCTTCGATGTCGGCTTTATCAACCATGAACTTTCGATGCTACCCAACAATCCGTGGGGCAAAATCGAAGACCACTGTAAAATCACCGACTCGCTTAAGCTGGCTCGTAAAGCTTATCCCGGACAGCGCAATTCATTAGACGCTTTATGTAAACGACTCTACATTGATAACTCAAACCGTACCTTGCACGGCGCCTTACTCGATTCCGAGATTCTAGCCGATGTTTACTTGGCGATGACAGGTGGACAGACGAATTTGTTGTTAGGCGCAGAGGATAGTGCATCGGGAGAAGACGGCATACAGATCAAAAGAATTCGATCTGACCGTCCTGCCTTAAAAGTTCTCAAGGCGACTGAAGAAGAAATGGGGTTGCATCAGAAAAAGATGCAAGAAATCTCAAAAAAATCCGGACAAGAACTCAGCTGGTAAGTGGTGGTAGTTGGGTCACCGTAGCAACGATTCAAGACTGGCATCGGAGCCCTTAACTTTTATATATCGCTTTTATAACCTAAACACTAGCCGCTCAAGTTCCCTAGCTCATTATGGGGGCTAGCGATGATTCAGTAATGCATCCATGGCCAGATTGGCCAACTCATCGACCCTCTCATTTTCTGGGTGACCAGAGTGCCCTTTTACCCAGTGCCACTCAACTTCATGGGGCTGAATTGCCTCATCAAGTCGAATCCACAGCTCTTTGTTTTTGACCGGCTTATTCGCCGCCGTTTTCCAACCCTTGGCTTTCCAGCCCGTCATCCATTGGGTAATACCATTTTTCACATACTGTGAATCGGTCGTAATTTTGACCTTGCAAGAGCGGGTCAAAGCTTCAAAAGCCTGAATCGCCGCCATCAGTTCCATCTGGTTATTAGTGGTGTCATCTTGATGACCGCTCAACTCTTTGACGTGTTCACCATATTTCAACAGCGCTCCCCATCCTCCTGGCCCAGGGTTTCCGCGACATCCGCCATCGGTATAAACTTCCACTAACTGCATGATTACCTTTCTTTTTTAATTGTTTCTAACTGCTTTTTATGGGGCTTAAATCTCTGTGAGACTACAGAGCCATCTTTGGCTCGACTCCACCTCGGTAAATGCCACTTCGCTCCCACGAGAGTTGGGGCATCGACTTTTTTCTTGGCAACGATACAGTAAATATTGCCGAACTCAAAGCCCATCCACTGCAAAGAACGTTCGATCTTTTCAATGACGCGCCCCCAGCGCTTAAATTTTTCACTGGCAGTAAAACACATCACAGGCGTATATTTGACTTTCTCCACCTCATACCCCAAAACTTCCAGCCACTCTTTAATCTTAGAAGCCTGGCGATACTCTGCCGTTTCAAAGCCCTTAGGTTGAACAATGTGTTTTAACCAAATCGATAGACACCCCGCTGGATTGAAACCCGTCACCACAATGTGGCCTTCACCAACCAGCATACTATCGACCTGACGCAATAGATAATAAGGGTCATCGACCTCTTCAAGTGCATGTGGCAACAAAACCAGATCCACCGAGTCTGGTGCCAGAGGTAAGAAATCAAAGTCCGCCTGAATCCAATGGACGTGTTCACTACCCTGTTCGGCAAGATTCGCAATTAAAGCGCTCTTTGATGGCGCTTCAGAATCAATAATGAGTTTAGTTCCAATTCTGCTCGACGCCAACAGACTCCCTTCAGACGGATGACCTAACTGCACTAAAAAGTAACCAAACAGATTATTAACGACCGCATCGATACGGCTTTTTTCCTGTAGAAAAACCGTCTTGCCCGCCTTGGTGTTAAACCATTTTTTTAATTCACTCTGAAAACCGCGATCCATCAGACTTCTCGTGCCATTTTTAATGGAGTTTTTGCTAGAATATGCAAGAATTATATCAACAGGAAACGCTCCAAGAATGAATATCATTGGTATTCCAGCCTTAATCTCAACCTATGAGAACTATATCTGGATCCTTCACGATAAAAAGCACGCTTGGATTGTCGACCCTGGTGAGTCTCAACAGGTCATCGATTACCTGACGGAGCAACAGCTTGAACCACAAGCTATCCTCAATACGCACAGGCACTTCGATCATGTCGATGGTATTGCAGACCTAAAAAAGGCCTATCCCAACCTCAAGGTTTATGGACCAAAGAACAATCCGCTCCCCCTAATTGATATTCGCTTAGAAGAAAATGACGTTGTTGAGCTGACTGAAACACTCAGGTTTACCGTTTTGGATACTCCAGGACACACCGAAGATCACATTAGCTTCTACAATGAGCAATACCTATTTTGTGCAGACGTACTATTCACCGGAGGCTGTGGCAGAATTCTAGGGGGCACCCCAAAACAATATGCAGAATCGATTCTAAAACTAAGAGCCTTACCAGATGAGCTCGAATTTTACTGTGGCCATGAATACACAGAGACAAATCTGCGCTTTGCTCAGCTCGTAGAACCAGAAAATACCGCTTTGCAACAGCGTATTACGAGCACAGATATTGCTTATCCTCAAAACTGGAACGGCCCACAATCTTCACTTGGGCAGGAAAAAAACACCAACCCATTTATGCGTTTTGATAGTAAAAACATAAAACAGAAATTACTCGCTCGCGGAGCATCAGATAATGCTGAAAGCCTATTCTTAAGCCTTCGAGAATGGAAAGACGAATTTGATCGTCAACAATAAACCACAAGATGAAAAATAATATGAAAAACCTGTTTTCAATCGTGACCCTTTTAGCTCTCAGCTTGGTTTTATCTGGGTGTAACACCACCCCGAATCAACCCGCCAGTAAAAAGATTTCTGAGCTTGATCACGACATTGCCGAAAAAATTAAACTGGCTGAACAGCGCACTCGAAACAGACCCGACCTGACTGACGATAGAATTACCTCCGCAATCCCTAAAGTTGAGTTTTACGACAATGTTTGGGATGAGATGAAGCAGGAATTTAACCTTGCTCACCTGTATTACGGCCAATATGACAAGTATCTAACTTTCTATCTAAAACGCCAAAACCATATTGAGAAGGTTTCTGAAAGAGCGCAGCCATACCTTTATTACATCTTTAACGAAATCAAAAAACGCGATATGCCTTATGAAATTGCGATACTACCGATTATTGAAAGCGGCTTCCGCTCGCACGCTAGATCTCATCAACGCGCAGTCGGTTTATGGCAGTTTATTCCCTCTACCGCAGAAATTTTCAACTTAGATCGTAACTGGTGGTATGACGGCCGAAAAGATGTCGTTAAAAGTACCCAAGCGGCTCTCGACTTCCTTCAGGATATGCACAAGCGAAACAATAACGATTGGTTACTGGCACTCGCCTCCTATAATGCCGGAATTGGTAACGTTTACAAAGCCAAAAAAAGATACCGTAAAAAGCATAAAAACCAGCCGGGGATTAAAGACTACAAGCCTACTTACTGGGATATCCAACGCTATCTACCAAAAGAAACTCAGGCCTATGTACCCAAGCTTTTAGCGGTTTCACATATTATTGAACACTCCGACCTCTTTAAAGTCGACCTTGTGCCGGTTGATAACCAAGCCTACTTCACCCAAGTCCATATCGACCAACAGATTGCGCTGTACCAAGTCGCTTTTGCCTCAAACGTAGATGCCCACACTATTAAAGACCTCAACCCCGCCTACCGCCGTTTTGCCACTCCGCCTAAGGGGCCACACCATATTTTGTTACCTGTGGATCGTGCGGAACGTTTAAAAAGTGCTTTAAAAGAAAACAACGAATTTTTCAAAATCAGCTGGAAAAAACACAAGATCAAATCTGGGGATAGCCTCAGTGTAATCGCCAAACGCTACAAGACATCAAGTAGTGCAATTAGAAAGTTAAACAGTCTGAAAAACAGTCGAATTCGCGCAGGAAAAACGCTCTTAATCCCTGTTCCTGCTGTTCCTTCTCAAACCGCTCTCGCTTCACTTTCCAAAACCAAGAACACTGGATCGACAGAGCTTTACGGTAAAACCTACACCGTCAAAGCCGACGATACCATTTGGAAAATTTCGCGCTCGACTAAAATCAAGCAGAAAGATCTTTTCGCGTGGAATAAGCTCTCAAAAAACAAGGCCATTAAACCGGGACAAAAACTGGCACTTTACCCACCAAGTGGAGCGACTAAAACGGCACATGCTCAGAAAGTAAAAACCGCTAAGGTCGCAGCAGCCCCAAAAACCCAAAATACAAAAAAAGCCAAAGTTAGCAAACCAAGTAACCCTAAAAAAACCACTGCGCTCACTAAATCAGAAACACCTAAAAAGCCAGACACAAAGTTGGCGAACAAAACCAACCCAGGCAGTCAGAGTTCTAAAAAAGCGACAACAGCTAAAAACGCTGAAAGTGAGGCGCTGGTTAAGTTAACCAAGATTGAACATACCCTTCAGCGCGGTGAAACTTTGTGGGGGCTTGCTCGAAAGTACAAAACCTCAAGAAAACACATTGCCAGATGGAACAATATCTATGAGAACAAGCCGCTAAAAGCCGGTATGGTACTTACTATTTGGAAAAGTGATTCAACTACTGTAACGTCAACAAAAAAAGAAACAAAAACAGCGGCAATCAAAGCAGAGTCGAAAAAAACTGCTGGCAATAGTAAATACGTCGTTCGCCAAGGCGATAGCTTGTGGGGCATTGCAAAAGCCAATAAAACCACGGCTAAAAAACTCGCCCTATTCAATAAAATCTCAATTAAAACACTATTGAATCCCGGCCAAGTTATTAATATTCCTCAAGATAGTTAATTTCTTGTTGGCATAATTTGGCCTAGCCATTAAAAAACCCTATAGAAAAGCTATTTACTTTAGCCTTCAATCTGCTATCTTTGTTCAGCAATCGTTTACTCTGAAAGAGTGTAAAAACCCTAATTGATCAAAGTGATTTTAAAGGCTTAATCATTGAATCTGATCGGACATCCAGTTTTATCTAAAACTCAAATTCGTCACACAAGATCCTTGTCATTCCTTGCTGGCTTAATGGTTGTTTGTTTGCTGTTGGTCATCTCGCTCCACCCTTCCACTAGCTACGCAAAAACCAACAACGCTAAACAGACTCAAAATCAAAAAGACTTCCCAAAGGCCTATAAAGCGATTAAACGCAATGATCGTAAAGCCATCGCCAAATATAAAAAGAAACTTAAAGATTATCCCCTTGCAATCTACTTGGATTACCACGATTACCGACTTCATATGAAAGATACCCCGGGTAAACTGGTTAGAGAGTTTATTAAAAAGCATGAATCAAGCTATTTGAGTGACAAGCTCTATGTCAAATACTTGCAGCACCTTGCTAGCAAAGACCACTGGACAACCTACATCAAACACTACAAGCCACAAAAACCTCAGAGTTTGCAGTGTCACTACATTATTGCTCTCTCGGAACGCAACCAATTAGACAAAGCGCTCAAGCTCGCTAAACCGCTCTGGCAAAATAGTCCATGGCTAGGCAAGTCCTGTATGCCGGTTGATAAGCTTTTAAGAAAACATAAAAAGCTCACTGGCGAAATGATTTGGGATCGAATTATTCTCGGCATGAATAAACGTAAATTCAAACTGGTGAAACACCTCAAAAAAGACCTGTCTAAACAAGAACGCAAGATGGTTGATTTTTGGCTGAAGGTCTACAGCAAACCGAGTCTAGTTGGAAAACCGCTACCAAAATATATCGCCGGCCCAGTCAAAAAAGAGATTTTTAGCCAAGGCGTCTATCGACTGGCGCGTAAAAATCCTATATTAGCCAAACAATCTTTGGAAAAGTTCCATAAACAGTACGGTTTAAATCAAGACCAATATGCGGTCTTAAAACGTAAAGTGGCACTGCGAAGTGCTTACCGCTCTGCACCACAAGCACCTGATTACTTGAATGAGGTTAACCAAACCTCTGCTAAAAATGGCGACTCTCTGCGCTGGCAAGCCCAGTTGGCTCTTAAAGAATCCAATTGGGCCACCCTGCTTGAAGTGATTGACCTCATGCCTGAAGAAACCCAAAACGATAAACAGTGGCGTTACTGGAAAGCTCGAGGCTTAGAGGCGACTGGCCAAGCAACAGGTGATAAAAACGCCATTAAAGCCGCTCAAGAGATTTACCGTTCACTGGCAAAACATCGTCACTACTATGCATTTTTAGCGGCTGACAAGCTGAATTTGGACTATCAATTCAACCCCAACCCCGTTAAGAAGGTCGACACTAAAAAGTTGATTAAAAAATACCCGGAACTGACGCGCATTAAAGAGCTGATGGGTATTAACTGGACGCTCAGTACCAAACGGGAGTGGTACCACCTCTTAGAGCGGGTTGATAAAAACGAGCTACATGCCATTGCAGTACTCGCCAATGAGTGGCAACAACACAACCAAGCCATCCGCAGCCTCGCTAAGGCTAGACGCTGGAACGACATTGAGTTGCGCTTCCCAACCGCCCATAAAGGTCCGGTTATACAACATGCCGATAAAAACAAAGTTGATCCGGCTTGGGTCTATGGCGTGATTCGTCGAGAAAGTGCCTTTGCCCACGATGCTAAATCCTCTGTGGGTGCGGTTGGCCTGATGCAGCTTATGCCCAACACAGCCAAATATATCGGCAAACGAATTGGGGTAAAAAAGACGGCCTATAAAGATTTAGTCAATGCCAAGAATAATATTCAACTGGGTACCGCTTATCTGAGCTACCTGTCTGATAAATTTAACGGCAATAAAGTACTCGCCACAGCTGCCTACAATGCAGGGCCTCGCCGTGTCGATAGCTGGATGCCAAAACGAGGTTCACTTCCAGCAGACCAGTGGATTGATGCCATTCCCTTCACTGAAACCCGCAACTACGTCAAAGCCGTTTTAGAGTACACCACTATCTTTAAATCTCTGCTCAATAAGCGCTATGATCGCCTCAAAGATCAAATGCCCAGAATCGGTAAAGATAAAGTCAAAAAAACCGATCCCAAACACCCCTAAACACATCAAATAAGAATAATTCTCTTTTTGATCTAGCGGTCAAGATTTCTTTACTGTAGTATCACTACAAAATACACGTTGAATAACGAGGCAAGCATTAAAATTTGGAGGCTTATAAACCATGAAAGATTCTTTTATCCCCAAAACCTATGAAGAGTGGCATCGATATATAACCGTTGAAGGTGGAATTGATCTAACACCAGACTATATCTCTCAACGTATAACGGCATTACAAGACGAGAAAGAGCATTCCACTCAGCAGTTCTCAAAGCAGTATGGCCAGGAATACCTCCAACAAGTTATCAGTTGGTTTAAGCAGGCACAAACAGCAGAAAGCGCGGCTACAAAATAGTCGGCTAACACCTAAAGGGCTTTAAGCCCTTTCACAAAAACACAGCGCACAATCAAAACTACGATTAAGTTCTGTTGTCTATTCCCCTCCTCACCCTATAAGCGATTCAATGACCGACTCATTGATCAAGCTACAACGTCGACCATAAACACCCTTAAAAACTGGCTCTGCCCCTGATCGAGTGGGTAACCATCATTCAGTTACCCCTTCAGGAT
>CAZJPO010000065.1:0-10993 GCA_964547865.1 uncultured Thiosulfatimonas sp. | reverse complement strand
CTAATCCCAAGAGAAGTGGGTTTTGGCTAAATATTAAAATATTTTTTACTTTAATATATAGTGCTTTCAATAAAGAGTCAGTCATTCTAAGTTTTCGCAAAATACCTGAGACTAAACTTGAGTGGTTTAAGGCATACCTATACCGATTTTTCTCCCTTTTCACGAAAGTTTTCTCCTTCTCTTCATGGAAGAAATGGTTTAACTATTTAAAATCAAAAGAGTTGTAGGGCAAAAATATGGGCTGGTCTGCTTGGGCTTTGGATAATCTGTGGTTAGTCGCTGGCGGGTCATTGCTCATCAGCTTTTTACTTCATTTTGTTGTGACTTGGCTGTTCAAGAATTCTGGTCAAAAGGTAAGGCAGTCACCGGAACTTGACTCACGTAATTCCGATCAGAAATCAGACTAGATTTAACCTTTACGGATAACGGGGTTAGGTGCTTAGAGTACTATGTATTGATTTGGTTTAGATGCTCTATGAGAAAGGCAGTTAGGTCCTTTGGAGACTTAGGTTCACAGAAATAATAGCCTTGGACAGCATCCCCTTTAGCATCAATAATAAAGTTTAACTGCTCGAGTGTTTCCACTCCCTCCACGACGACCTTCATGTTCAGCGCATGCGCCATCGCAATAATGGCTTTTATCAAATGCTGATCCTGCATATTAGACATGCAGTCTTTGACGAATGAACGATCAATTTTCAAGTAATCAAATGAAAATTTTTGTAAGTAGCTCAAAGAGGAGTAGCCTGTTCCAAAGTCATCTATAGAGATAGACATTCCACGATACTTAAATTGATTTAAGAGTTCTGCGGTTGATTCATGGCCTGTAATCAGGGTGCCTTCGGTAATTTCGAGGTTTAAGTAGCGGGCATTCATTCCAAACGTATTGAGTATTTGGTCTATGGTCGCGAGCAAATTTGGATCTCTAAGTTGTACCGGTGAAAGGTTGACGGAAAGTACCAGTTTTTTCTCTGGGACTTGTCGGTGTAAAGACTGGAGTTGCTGTATTGCATTCAACATCACAAACTCACTGATTTCATGAATTTGTCCAGTCTGTTCAGCAATTGGGATAAATTCTTTGGGTGAGACGGATCCCAGTTCGGGGTTTTGCCATCGAACCAATGCCTCCACCCCTAAGATTTCTTTATTCGCCACATTGTGCTGACATTGATAGAAAACTTCAAACTCATTATTTATTAAAGCGTGTCGGAGTTGGTGCTCAATATCGATTCGCCTTTGAATGCGTTTATTCATGTTTTTTTGATAAAAGGCGTAGCCATTGCGACCGCTTTCTTTAGCATGGTACATGGCGATATCGGCTTTTTTGAGAAGCTCATCTTTGTTGTCAGCATCATCGGGGTAGATGGCAACACCGACACTCAAAGTTGTAATGAGTTCACGGTTTCCTGCAGAAATAGGTACTCTAAAGCTTTGAACGAGTTTTTCTAATATTCTTTCAATGCCTACAATTTCGTTTAGGTGATTTAAAATAACGACAAATTCATCCCCGCTGAGACGTCCAACCATATCGGTTTGCCGGATGAGTTTATCCAAGCGTTTTGAGGCCTCTACCAAAACCGCATCGCCAATTGCGTGTCCAAGTGTATCGTTAATTTTTTTAAAGTTATCTAAGTCGATAAAAAGGACGGCGACTTTTTGCTGATTTCGTTTAGCCAGCTTGAGTGTATGGTCTAGTGAGTTGATGGAGTATCGTCTGTTAGGGAGCTCTGTCAGGGCGTCATAATGCGCCTGATTCCAGATCTTTTCTTCAGCTTCATGACGTTCTGTCACATCGGTAATTGCAAGGGTTGTCAGCTCTTCATAAATGACCTCTAGTTTTGTTTGGTTTATCTCCGCTAGAAATTGTTCTCCCGACAGGCGAGTGGCTTGATATGGTCTGTGGCCTTGTAAGCTCTCAGGGAGTTGTTTTGAATCAGTAAAGGGCTTTTGGGTTTCTATTTCTGGGAGCAGAGTCGTAATTGACTCACCGATTAAATCGTCTGCTTTTGCGCGAAAAAGCAGCTCAGCAGATTGGTTAAAGAGGGTAATGTTTTGATCTTTATCAAGCGTGATAATCGCTGTGGGAACAAAATTCAACAGGGTTTGATAGCGTTGACGACTCTCTTCAAGCGAGGCCTTTTGTTGTTGGTTGTTTTGCAGAGCCTGCTTGAAGCTAATAATCGATTTTTCAATATCTTTAAAGTAAGGGTCATTCGTCTCGGGTGGTGTCACTTCAAGATTGCCAAAAGAGAGAGATTTAAGTGACTGGTTATATTTATTTAGATCGGATGACATCTTGTTGGACATCATTAGTCCAGCGAAGATTGTGATGCCAATCGTTAAGAAAATCAGAATCGGTAGCCAGGTATTAGTAAAGGACTTTTCCTGTTTGACGGATTGAATGGTTAATTGAGTGATAAAGTGGTTAGACAAGCCAATCAAGAGTTGGTTGATTTCACCAAGAGATTCACTTGAGTGAAAGAGTTTTGCTTCAGCCTGTTCTAAATCTATTTCTGCAAGCTCGATGGCTTCAAGCACGGAAGCGTAGTAGAGGGTAAACATCTCTTTAATAAAGGGTTGCATTGGATTTTTAAAATCGTTCTGCATGAGTTTTTCAAAAGCGTTTTCAATTTCAAATAGCTTGCGGAGGACTTTGTCTTTGTGATTGAAAAAGGTTTCGAGATTGTTCAGCTTTGCTAATTCAACAGCCTGGTGAAGATCGTGCTGATTTTTTGCCATCAACATGGTGATGCGGCTAATTTCACCGACCACGGGTAAGTTGCTTTTTTGAAGTTCAGTTAGACTGGTCTTTTTTTGTTCGAATTCGTAGCTTTGTACAAAATAAAGAGACATCATTAACAGCCCAGCCACGATTGGGGCCAATAAAAACCTGGAGCGTAATGAGAGTAATTTGATTAATGTCATATCTTATTTTTTTGGCAAAGATCTCTTTTTGAGCCTAAATGATAATGATTGTCGATTATACACGCTCCTTTAAGCTTGTTAGAGTAAATTTATTAAGGCTTTAAAGGTCTTAGGGAAGAGTTAATCGTGCGGCATTACAAAAAGGGTAAACAGGATTTGTACCCTCTTGTATTTTGAGGCAGGGAGTTAGTTATTTCTGGATGGGGTTGAGGTATCGGTCGCGTTTTTTGGGTTTGAGTTTGTCCAGTTCAACCATAATCAGGGCATCAATACAGGCGTTAAAGTTAGGGTCGATGCTAAAGTCGATAAAACGGCAACCTTTGTCATCGGTAACTTCAGCGTATTGTTTAAATAGAGTCGGGACTTTAACGCCATCAAGGTCAAGTAAGGTATTGAGTTTCTTAAAGCTTTCTTTGTAATCACCACTTAACATCTCCTCTGCAATTTTTTGATTGTTTTTACTTAAGGTAACTGGACGTTTGGCTTCTGCTAGATCTTGTCCTGATCCCAATTGCTGTTGATAGAAGCCGATGATTAGCTCTTTCGCATTTTGTGGATAGGCATCGCTTAACGATACTGGACCAAACAGGTATTTGATTTCGGGATGTTGTGCAACATAGGCGCCAATTCCAAACCACAGATAGTCTAAGCTACGTTTTCCCCAGTATCTAGGTTGAACAAAGCTTCTTCCCAGCTCAATCGAGTAAGGCAGGTAAGGAGCAATTTCGGGCTTTAAATTGAATAACGTACTGGTATATAAGTTATCTTTGCCCTTTTCTCGAGTGAGATTTTTGCACTCACCTAGTCGGTAAGCCCCAACAATTTCCAGCTCCTCTTCATCCCATAGCACTAAATGCCGATAGCGTGTGTCGTAGCTGTCCAGATCAATTGAGGTGCCTGTGCCTTCTTCAACTGTTCGAAAGGTAAGCTCTCGAAGTCGACCGATTTCATGCATAACAGGTGAGTCTTGTTCAAAGTCATATAAATAGATTTTTTTTCCGTCCTGGGTCTGGCCTAATAGCTGCGACTTCTTCAATGTGCTTTTAAGCATCTTGCGATCAACTGGATGAGCAATGGTTTCCTCAGTTTCAAAAAATGGTTTTTTGCCTTTTTTTAGCTGTTTACTCTCTTTGTCCAGCTGGTAGAGTTGTTTGCGGAATTGGTTGGCTAGATGTTTGGCAGGTCGGTCAATTTTTTTTATGGATTTCCAAGGCACAAGCTTGCCAATATAGAATTGGATTTCCTGATGTTCTTTATTGAACATCTCCTGAGCAAGCATCATTGTGCCTAGGGGTTTGTATAAAGTGGATAGGGCATAAAACAGGGAAGAGTTGCGGGCATCTATATAAATGGATTGAATGGGTGCTTTTGATTTTACGGCCAGTTTCAGGAAACCAGCTTTCCACTTACCATCCCTTACTCCGTTTGGTCTAATGCGGGAAACTTCACCAGCGGGAAAAATAATGACGGCCTCTTCGTTTTCTAAAGCTTTCAAAATACTTTTAAACTGCGTTTTATGAGAGGCTTTTTTTGTTAGGTTGTCGACCCCGAGAAAAAGAGACTGCAGAGGTTCAATGTTGTTTAGCATGTCATTCGCAACGATGCGAACATCAGGCCTTATCGTTCTCACCATTTTCAATAGTGCCAACCCGTCTAAAGAACCGATAGGGTGATTGGCGACCACAATAACTTTTCCCTGTGCAGGAATTCGATTCAGCGCTTTGGAATTGACCCTGTAGCTAAAGTTGAAATAATCCAGTACTTCATTCAGAAAAGCGAAGCCTTTTAGGTGTTGGTGGGTCTCAATAAATTGGTTAATCTCTTTTTCGCGAGACAGGCTTTTTATTAGTTTTACGGCTAATTTGCCAGTTTTTTTTCGAGCATTCTTGGAAATTTTTCGACGATTGTGGCTTCAATATTTAACATGGCAATTTCACATCTCTTGCTGTTTTTAATATAAACAGGCTGGGGGGGTTACATAAAAACTCGATCATATTGTGAAATTTGGGTTTTAAGATGATGTGACATAAACATGATGTTTTTTTTAAACCGAACTGGAAAGAGTGCTAATTCGTTGCTTTTGGGAGGTTGATTGACACTATGTTAATTCAGGTATAGATTTGATTTATGGCTGTGCTGTGTTATTATTGCTTTGTAGACCCACTTAATTCATTGTTTTTGATAGGGTTTTAAGTTTTTGACTATAGGCGTGGTAAGTGAAAGTCATGAGTTTAGAGAACAAGCCAGAACAAGTTGCTGAATTGGACATGGCAAAAAAGGCAAAACTTCGTGTTGGGGAGGGTGTCAATATGACGTCAGGACCTTTAAATATAATGCGCAGAGGGGCAGACCGACGCAGGGCGAATGAACGCAGAAATGATCCGCGGCAAGACAGTGTTAAAAAGTCGTTAGCTGCTTGGATTAGATCGATACTCAAACCGAGGGTCGGGCTGGACCGACGCAAAGGCACAGACCGAAGACAAGTTACTCATAGGCCTTCAGCGTCAAGCTTATCGGTTGAGCTCTCGCCAGATGAATTAAGACAATTGCTCAAATAATTCGATACAAAGTCGGTTGTGAATTGAATTTATTTGATTCAGGTTTTCTATTGAAAAGACAGGTAAGATTTATCTCGCCTATCTCTAACAAATCAATATTTATCTAGCCAGCATTTAAAGCATCGCTGACAATCGCTTTGGCTTCTTTAAGAATATCATCCAAGTGAGATTGTCCTTTAAAGCTCTCTGCATATATCTTGTAGATATCTTCTGTTCCAGAGGGGCGGGCTGCAAACCAGCCATTTTCAGTGACAATTTTCAGACCACCAATCGCTGCATTATTACCCGGTGCATGAGTCAATTTAGCAGTAATGGATTCGCCTGCTAGTGTGTCCGCTTTAACCATTTCTGAAGAGAGGTTGCTAAGCACCGCTTTTTCTTCACGGTTCGCTGGCGCATCAATTCGAGTGTAGATTGGGCCGCCGAACTCTTCCGTCAATGCCTGATAAAGCTCTCCAGGGTCTTTACCGGTGACGGCTGTGATCTCAGCGGCTAATAGGTTTAGGATAATCCCGTCTTTATCGGTACTCCATGGACTGCCGTCCATTGCAAGGAATGAGGCACCGGCCGACTCTTCCCCTCCAAACCCAAATTCACCTGTCTGTAAGCCATCAACGAACCATTTGAAACCAACAGGTACTTCATTTAAGTTTAGATTCATGGCCTCAGAGACTCGGTCAATCATTGAGCTTGAAACTAGGGTTTTTCCAACCGCAGCTTGACTTGGCCAATTAGGTCTGTGGCTAAAGAGGTACTGAATCGCAACCGCCAAATAGTGGTTTGGATTCATAAGGCCTACAGATTTGGTCACGATACCGTGACGATCAACATCTGGATCGTTACCAAAGGCTAAGTCATAATTATCTTTTAGGTCAATAAGGCCTGCCATGGCATAAGGAGAGGAACAATCCATGCGAATTTTGCCATCTTTATCAACATGCATGAATGAAAAGGTCGAGTCAACTCGAGGGTTGACGACTTCAATATTAAGATCGTAGCGTTCAGCGATAGGTTGCCAAAAATCGACAGCTGCGCCCCCCATAGGGTCAATGGCGAGTTTTAAGTTAGCCTCTTTAATAGCTTGCATATTGATGACTTGGTCTAAGCTTTCGACATAAGGGGCAATGAGATCTGTTGGTTCGACATACTCAGAGGCCATCGCTTCTTCTAAGTCAAGGCGCTTAACTTCTTTGAGGCCAGCTCTAATAATATCGTTGGCGCGGTTTTGAATCCAAGAAGTCGCTTCTGTATCTGCGGGACCGCCAGACGGTAAGTTATATTTGAATCCGCCATCTTGTGGTGGATTATGAGAGGGAGTAATGACCACGCCATCGGCCAGTCCACCCTGTCTCCCTTTATTGTATTGTAGGATCGCATTGGAGATGACCGGTGTCGGTGTATAGCGGCCATTAGACTGAATAATAACTTTAACTTGATTCGCAGCAAAAACTTCAATTGCAGTTGCATGTGCCGCTTCTGACAGCGCGTGGGTATCCATGCCAATATACATAGGCCCGACGGTATTTTGTATATGTCGATATTCAACGATTGCTTGGCAGATGGCAGCAATATGGTTTTCATTAAAAGTTGTTTTGCTTGAGGAGCCACGGTGACCACTGGTTCCAAAACTAACGGCTTGGTCAGCTTGGTCTGCATCTGGCTTAAGACTATAGTAGTCACTCATTAACTTTGGAATATTTTCCAAGATTGAAAAGGGGGCTTTTTTACCTGCAAGCTCTGAAAGTGCCATAGTTATCCTTTTAAGATTGTAAGTCTAGATAGTCGACTAGATGCTGTTGCTAAATTTTATTCAGTCTATATTACGTCTTTATTGTTAACGTTTGAAGTCAAATTGGATGAGGATTGTTTAATTTATACCCTATTCTAGTCATTTCTTTCCGCTTCGGAAGTTGCTTTTATTACTCCTTGCTGTTCTTAGTTTTTAAAATTGATATGTTACAATGTATCTTTTTATGGCCTGGACTAATTTGGGTCTTCAGGGCTTAACAAAACGTAGGTCTTTTGGGTAAGGTTAAAGAGAATGAAATTTAATAAATTAAACTTAGCGGTATTCTTCGCAATGAGTGGTGTTGCGGTGACGACGTCTGCAGATCAGGTTGAGACGAATTTGTCGCCAATTACGGTGTCAGCTTCACCTATCCATGAGCATGCTGCTTTTGATGTCCCGTCACAAATTGATAGCTTGTCCGGTGCAGACAAGAGTGCTCGGCAAACGGGTTCTCTCGGAGAAATCCTAGATTACATCCCTGGTGTAAACAATATGGAGACAGGAACTCAGTCTGGTAAGCCTGTGATTCGTGGAATGACAGGTACTCGTATTAAAGTTCTAGCTAATGGACAGAGTTTAGATTATCAACAGCTTGGTATCCGTCATCTTCCTAATGTTGACCCTTTCCTGTCTGAAAGAATAGAGGTGATTCGCGGACCACAAAGTGTACTTTATGGTTCGGAAGCGATGGGGGGCGTTGTCAATGTACTCGATCCACGATTCCATTTTGATGGTAAAACGCGTGGAGAAATTGCGACGGAGTTTAACTCTAATAATCGCGAAAGAATGCTTGGTGCAAAAGTGAGTACAGGTTCTGAGAAGTTTTCTGTTTATGCGGGCGCTTCAACCCGTAAAGCAGATAATTTTAGAGTACCTGATGTAAGCTCTTCTGAAGGGGCAACGCCATCTGGCGCAAAAAGCGACAAGCCTCTGTTTGTAGGAGAGGTTCCATTTACTAACTTTGAAAATCGTGCTGCTAACTTAGGGGCTGGTTATAAAGACGACTGGGGCCAAATTGGTTTCCGTTATAACGAATGGCATTCAAAGCAAAACTATCTGGGTATTGAAGCAGACAATGGTGTTTCTGAATATGAACCTGTTCCAACGGGTCAGAAATTAAATAATCAGTCCGCTCAATTAGATGCAGAAATTTTTGCAGGCAATGACTGGGTTATCAAGCCAAGCTGGCAAACCATGAGAAATCAGCGTGAAGCGGCGCACGACCTTCCTTTTGAAACCATGCACCAAGAAAAAGATGATGAAGAGCATTATCTTGATATTTTGATTAAACGAGATGATCTTAAACTTGCGGTTGAGCACCCAATGATTGCTGGATTTGAAGGTGAAATTGGTCTGACGGCTACTCGCAAGGATCAGGAGTTGCTTTCTGGACATTTAACGCCTTCTGCAACCGAAAACAAAAGAGCGATTTACCTGTTTGAGGAAGCGGATAAAGGACCATGGTTAATTCAGTTTGGTTTGCGCCATGACTGGCACGATGTTCACGCGCCTCTGGACGGTCACAACGAGCACTTTGTGGATGAAATCGGCGTATTTGATGGTTCTAACAATAGCCGTAATTTCAACGTAACAAGTGGTTCATTGGGGGCAAACTACAAGTTTAACAATCAGTGGAGCCTAGCGGCCAATGTTGCAACAGGCTTTAGAGCGCCGAGTATTTTTGAGCTTTATGCCGGTGGACAACACGGTGGTGTGCAAGCGTTCCAGATCGCAAATCCAGACTTAGATGCTGAGCAATCTTTGAATACAGATCTCTCTCTGCGTTGGCAAACTAAGCAAACTCAAATGGTAGCCACGGTTTATCACAATACGGTCGATAACTATATCTATCTAGCGAATACGGGCTTCTATAGATTCAAAGAAGGCGATGCTCAAGAAGGAGAGCAGTCTCCTGTGCCTGTTGCGGGTCGTACGTTGGTTGAAATGTTGGCAGAACAAACCAATGCACAAATTCAAGGGTTTGAATTTAATTTAGCACACCGTTTCGATTCAAATTGGTCTGGTGATTTTGCTCTTGAACTGATCAATGGTAGAGATACGAGTAATAGCCAAGATTTAGCACTCATGCCAGCGAATAATGCTCGTTTCAACGTGTACTTCGAACCAAAAGAACACAGCTTATTGGATGAAGATAAGTGGCAATTAGGACTTAAATTGGTTTCAGCTAGAAACAGTGCTGGATCTTATGAACCTTTCTCTCAGTTTGATGAAAATGTAAAAGTAGGAACTGCTTCAACTGACGCTTACGCGGTGTTTGATTTGGGGTATCAATCTCTGTTTAAGTTGAATAACCAACAGTTAGAGCTGGATGCTAAAATTGAAAATCTATTCGATACTGCTTACGTTGATTTCATCAATACCTATAAAGGTTATACTCTAAATCCGGGGCGTAACTTTAAACTTGGTTTACGCATGAAGTTCTAAATCTTAACTTCGATTGCGACAGGAGCCGCCATCGCTTTTAAAGCCTGGCGGTTTTTTTGTATCTAAAATAGACGCTATTTTTTAAATTTCACCTTGAAAATATGCTGACTGGCTATATATTTAGCCCATCAACTGAATTTGTAGAGAAAAATGATGAGTAAAGACTATTATGCCGATTTAGGCGTATCTCGTAGTGCCAGCGATGCCGAGATTAAAAAGGCATATCGTAAAATGGCGGCAAAATTCCATCCGGATAAGCCTACGGGCGATGAAGCTAAATTTAAAGAGATTAGCGAAGCTTACGAGACCTTAAGTGATCCTGAAAAACGCTCCATGTATGATCAGTTTGGGTCTGATTACCAACAAGCCGGTGCCGGTGGCTTTGGGGGCGCTGGTGGGGCAGACTTTGGCGACATCTTCGAGGACATGTTTGGTGGTGCTGGAGGTTTTGGCGGTGGTCAAGCGGGTGGTTTTGGACAGCGTCAGGCGCGCCCTCAGAAAGGAGAAGACCAAACCGTTAATGTAATGGTGAGCTTAGTTGAGGCGATTGAGGGGGCGGAGCGCACAATTAATATTCAGACAGGAAATCCGCACTCGCATTCGAATAGTTATGACTCAAAACCGATTAAAGTTCGCATCCCAGCTGGCGTGACTCAAGATCAAAAAATTCGAGTTAAAGAGAAGGGGTTTGCGGGATTTAATGGTGGACCCAATGGTGATGTCATTATTAAAATCAACCTAGAAAAACACGCTCATTATCGTGTCGAAGATAAAGATGTTTATCTTGATTTACCGGTTACACCATGGGAGGCCGCACTGGGCGCGAAGGTTGAAATTCCGACCTTAAAAGGCAAGGTTAAAATGTCGATTGCCGCCGGCACCCAGTCGGGTACCAAGTTGCGAATTAAAGACCGTGGGCTTGGAAAAGTGCCGGGTAACCAGTATGTGATTATTCAAATTAGTACCCCTCCCGTCATGACGGATGAAGACAAAGCGCTCTATGAAAAGATGGCGGAGCAGATGGCCTTTAATCCAAGGGCTGAAATGTAAGGTGTGTAGAATTGGGACCTTGTCAGTTTGAGAAGGCGGTAATCGTTTCCTGAAGTTCGTAGATTTTGAATGGCTTACTTAAAAAATCATTCATCCCACAGTCTTCGGCTTTCTGACGGTCTTCTTCAGTTGTGTTTGCTGTTAGGGCAATAATTGGAATATTAATGCCAAGTGCACGAATTTTTTGGGTAGCCTCGTAACCATCCATTTCAGGCATTTGGCAATC
>CAZJPO010000064.1:0-11077 GCA_964547865.1 uncultured Thiosulfatimonas sp. | reverse complement strand
GCAGTAATCCCTTCAATCTTCTTCTCTTTCACCAGCTCAGCGATTCTTTCAATCAACTTCGCTTTGTTCACTTGGTACGGAATCTCGTGAACGATAATTTGAGACTTGCCAGATTTATCGGTTTCAACGGAGGTCTTCGCACGCATCTGTACACGGCCGCGACCTGTCTCATAGGCTTCACGAATACCAGAAGTTCCGTTAATCAAACCGTAAGTTGGGAAATCAGGTCCTGGAATATGCTCAATTAGACCTGCAATATCGATTGCTGGGTTTTCAATATAGGCCAAACATGCATTAACCGTTTCAGTTAAGTTGTGTGGTGGGATATTGGTTGCCATCCCTACCGCAATCCCAGAAGAACCATTCACTAATAGGTTTGGAATTCGAGTTGGCAGCACATCCGGCTCTGACTCAGAACCATCGTAGTTTTCAGAGAAGTTAACCGTCTCTTTATCTAAATCCGCTAACAACTGGTGCGAAATCTTCGCCATACGGATTTCGGTATAACGCATCGCCGCAGGAGAATCTCCATCGACCGAACCGAAGTTACCTTGACCATCTACCAGCATATAGCGCAGCGAGAACGGCTGTGCCATACGAACAATTGTGTCGTAAACCGCCGTATCACCGTGCGGGTGGTATTTACCGATTACATCACCGACAATACGAGCTGACTTTTTATAAGGTCGATTATAGGCATTACTCAGTTCATTCATCGCGTATAACACACGGCGGTGAACTGGCTTTAGACCATCGCGAACATCGGGAAGTGCACGTCCTACAATTACGCTCATGGCGTAACTGAGGTAGGACTGCTCCATTTCGTCTTCTAAAGAAATAGGAATAATTTCTCGTGCGAACTCAGACATTGAAAACCCACTTTTTTGTTAGTTGTACACTTTGCTAAATAAAATAGCGAAAATACATTATTAATAAATCAATAATTTGATTGCAATTCGATTGATTATATAGGATTTAACAAGCAAATAAAGCCAAATATAAAGAGAAAATTTATTTCTCGATACCCTGTCGAGAATTACCAAAAACCCCGTGAAGGGTCTCAAATTGAAAATTTTGGCTTTTTTGAGGATTTTCAAGGCGTGAAAATCGAGAATTTCGTATAATCGAGCTAATTTATTACCGATTAATTCAGGTTTAGCAGTCACCATGTCAACAAACACGCAAACGACGGACAACTCAACGGATAACTCACCGCATAATTCAAGCGCTGTTAATTCAGACCAAAAAGAGCTCGATAACTTCAATCGCCTATCGAATACTTGGTGGGATACCGAGGGGGAATTTGGTGCCCTACACAAAATCAACCCTTTCCGTTTAGAATTCATTGAAAAGCATCACACAATTGAGAATCAAAATATTCTCGATATTGGCTGCGGTGGTGGCATTTTGTCAGAATCTTTGGCTCAAAAAGGTGCTGAAGTCACAGGGATTGATCTCGCTGAAGAGGTGTTAACCATTGCCAAGCTGCACGGCTTAGATTCAGGTGTAAAAGTAGACTATCAACTGATTGCGGCAGAAGAGTACGCTGAGGCACACGCCAACCAACATGACATTGTCACTTGTATGGAGATGCTTGAGCACGTGCCTGATCCCGGCTCCATTATTCAGGCTGCCGCAAAAACAGTAAAACCGGGTGGCTGGGTATTCTTCTCGACATTGAATCGTAACTTTAAATCTTACTTACTGGCAATCCTGGCCGCTGAACACGTTTTAAACCTAGTGAGTAAAGGCACACACACTCATGAAAAATTCATTCAACCTTCTGAACTCGATACCATGGCTAGATCAGCTGGTCTTTACTTAAGGGATTCTGCCGGAATAGAATTTAACCCTCTGCTAAACCGCTATGGGTTAAATCACAATCTAGACGTCAACTATCTGCTTGCTTACCAAAAAGCAGGGTAAACCATCCATATAAACAGTCGGCTTAACAGGAAACCCTAAACTCAATGATACAGGTACAAAACAAATGAGCATTCAATGTGTTCTTTTTGATTTAGATGGCACTTTACTCGACACCTCTTACGACTTTGCCTACGCACTTAGCAAGACGTTGGCTCATTTTGAACAACCTCGCGTACGTTATCAGGATATTCGCAAAACCGTTTCTCAAGGTGGGCTAGCGGTGACTAAACTAGGGTTCCCAGGCTTAGAAGGTGAAGCGCTGCAAGAGAAGCGAGAATTCTTCCTTGATGTCTACTTTAACAATATCGCTCGCCATACCTCTGTTTTTCCTGGTCTTGAAGCTGGCCTAGAGAGTCTTGCACAACAACAAATCCCCTGGGGGATTGTCACCAATAAACCAGAGTGGCTAACAAACAAACTCTTAGAAAATATCGAATTTCCTTCCGACCCGCTTAGCGTAGTCTGTGGTGACACTCTTCATGTTAATAAGCCAGATCCAGCACCAATGCACCTTGCCGCTGAGCAGTGCGGTGTTAACGCCAAAGAGTGTCTGTATTTAGGAGATCACCCTAGAGATATTGAAGCTGGGATCAATGCTGGGATGAAAACAGGAGCGGCCATGTTTGGCTACCTTCCAGAAACGGCAGAAGATCATGAGTGGCCAGCAGACTTTTTCTTTGAAACCCCTGTCGACATCAGTGAATTCATTCAAGCCTTAGACATTCGAAAATAAAATCAAATACGGAAAACCAAAATAACGAGTCCAATATGAAAACCTATTTAATTACAGGCGCCGCAAAAGGCTTGGGTAAAGCCCTCGCCGAACAGCTCACTGCTGCAAATCATCAGGTCATCCTTCTCGATAAAGACCTCAAGGCGCTCAATGCACTCTATGACAACTTGGTTTCAGATAAGAATCCTGATCAAGTGGCACTCTATCCAATGGATTTACTTGGCGCGACTCTAGATGACTATATAGAATTACAGGAAAATATCTCGAGAAACTACGAACAGATAGAGGGTATCTTCCTAAACGCCGCCAGCCTTCCGGCCTTTACCCCTATTGAACACTTTGACTACAAACAGTGGTATGAAGTTATTCAAACCAATCTAAACGCAAACTTCCATCTCATCCAACAAAGCATCGCCCTAATGAGGAATGTTAAGAATGCGAAAGTCATTGCCATAACCGACCAAAACTTAAAAGAAAATCCGGCCTACTACGGTGCTTATGGAGTGGCCAAGGCCGGTTTAACTCAAATGTTAAAAAGCTTGGCCGCTGAACACTGTGAACAATGCATCAACTGCTATACCGCAGATTTAAAGGCGTTTGCAACCGAGACTCGCAGTCGTCTTTTCCCCGGGGAAAACCCAACCACCCTACCTCAGGTCGATGCCGTCGCCAGATTTGTGATTCGACAGACTCTAGACCAACCGGTCGCGATTGATCAGTCGGAGCCAATTAATCAAGATTTAGGAACGGTAAAACGCTATTAAAAAACCGTTCGTATAAAACCGTTCGCACTGATGAAATGAAGAGAATGTCTTTAAGCCTGCATCACTTTACGAATTAACTCAGGGGCCGAGTTAAGCAGTTTTTTGGTGTAGTCTTGCTGCGGGTTTCTCATCACCTCTTCTACCGAACCCTGCTCAACTAATTTACCATTTTGCATAACCGCCACTTTATGGGCGATGGTTGGAATAATCGATAAATCATGAGTGATAAACAGATAGGAAATCTGATAGGTTTGTTGCAACTCTTCCAGCAGAGCCAGTACTTGCGCCCGCACAGACACATCCAAAGCGCTGGTCGGCTCATCACAAATAATCAATTCAGGCTCTACCGCCAAAGCGCGCGCAATCCCAATACGCTGGCGCTGACCACCCGAAAATTCATGCGGATAGCGGTGTTTATGCTCAATCAACAGCCCGACCTGTTGTAACAACTCATCGATTCGTCGATCTTGATCGTCTCTATTTTGACTGCCGACATTTAAGCTGACCATGCCTTCGCGGATAATTTCACTGATCGTCATACGTGGGTTCAAAGCAGAAAAAGGATCTTGGAAAATCACTTGTACTTTTTTTCTTAAAGGCTTCATCTGCTTTTCAGATAGTTCTGTTAAACAGATAGATTCAGTGCCCACTTGATAGTTAACCGAACCATTGGTGGTATCCACCAACTTTAGAATAGCCTGACCAATAGTACTCTTCCCTGAACCTGACTCACCCACTAGAGCCAAAGTTTGACCTTTTTCAATGGTCAAGCTCACCCCATCAACCGCTTTGACATGACCAACCGTACGTTGAAAAATACCTTTTTTAATTGGAAAGTGAACTTTTAACTCATTGAGTTCCAATAGTTTTTCAGTATTAGAAACTATTTTAAGCTCTTGTTTAGGTACGGCGTCTTTTAATAACTTTTGGGTATAAGGGTGTGAGGCATTTTCGAAGAAGGTGATTTTTTCTGCCTGCTCAACAATTTTGCCTTGTTTCATCACCGCAACCGTATCTGCCATCTCATACACCACCCCCATATCGTGGGTAATAAACAAAATGGACAACCCTCTTTGCTCTCTTAGCTTTTTCAGTAAATCTAGCACTTGCGCTTGAATAGTCACATCGAGTGCAGTCGTTGGTTCATCGGCAATAAGCAGATCAGGTTCACAAGCTAAAGCCATGGCAATCATGACCCTCTGTTTCTGACCACCTGAAAGCTGGTGTGGATACCAGTCAAAACGTGTTGTCGCATCTGGAATACCAACCTCTTCAAAGAGTTCTACCACTTTAGAGCGAGCTTGTTTTGACTTCATGCCCAAGTGAACACGCAATACCTCAGCGACCTGATCACCCACCTTCATCACTGGGTTGAGAGAGGTCATGGGCTCCTGAAAAATCATGGCAACCTGTTTGCCTCGCAACTTTTGCATTTGACTTTCAGTCAGCTCAAACAAGCTATTTTCATGAAGGTGAATATCTCCTGCAGTGACGTTGAGAGCATCTGGTAGGAGCCTCATCACCGCTAGGGAGGTCAAAGATTTTCCACTTCCGGACTCGCCTACCAAAGCAAAAATTTCACCCGGAAAAATATCGAAACTTACCTGATCTATCAAGCGGTTATGGCCGACTTCTACCACCAAATTTTGAATACTGAGCACGGTATCTGACATAATTATTTCTCATTTTTCGGGTTTAAAACCCATTGAACTCGGTCGGCAAATAAGTTGGCTGCCAAAACCAAAATAAACATAAAACAAAATGCAGAGAGCAGTGACCACCAAACCATCGGCTCTCTAGCCATCTCTAAACGGGCTTGGTTGATCATATTCCCCCAGCTCGGCATGGTCGGATCAACCCCCACCCCTACATACGATAGAACCGCTTCCGCCAAGACCAGGCCACTAAAATCTAACACCAGAGCAATAATCACCAAATGAACCAAGTTGGGATAAATATGTCGACGAATGATTGTAAAAGGTTTTAAGCCAAAGGCTTTTGCGGCTGTGACATATTCCACTTGGCTAATCTTTAAAGTCTCGGCACGCAGTAAGCGGCACAACCCTGTCCAGCTGGTCACACCCAGAATCAAAATCAAGAATAGCAAACGCATATCTGCACGCTCTTCAGTACTGCCAAACCAGTCGGCGTTAGTCGACATAATAGATTGCATGACCAGAACCGCGGCGGCGATCAACAGGACCCCTGGAATCGAGTTAAGGGTTGTGTAGAGGTACTGAATCGTGTCGTCAATCCAGCCTTTAAAGTAACCTGCACTAATCCCTAATACCAAAGCAAGCGGCAACATGACTACCGTGGTCAGGCCACCAATTAATACACCCGTTCGCACACTTTTAATCGATTGGTAAAAGACATCGTCTCCCACTTTATTTGTGCCTAACACATGGTAGTCAAAACTTAAGATATACAGCCATGACATCACAAATAACAGGCTAAATATCGTCAGGTAAGCCGTTAACCAAGGAATCGGTTTGAGGTGTTCATGAACATCACTGTAAGCCAATGATTTGAAATAAAAATAAGCATGTATTGCCAATACAAAAAGCAAAAACACCAATGAAGCCATTACAGCCCAAGCTGCCTGTTCGAAAACATGAGACAGGGTATCGGACTCGCCATTCGCGTGCTCAATGACATGTTTTAGCGGCAAATAGGCTTGCGACATATTACCCTGTTCATCATAGATCACACTTGAACTATATTCACGCATCGCAAAGGGTGCTGAATAGGTTCTTTCGCTTTGGTTGACAAGATGATCAAACCCTAAGTCCAAAGCGCTAACCACCGTACGGTTTGCATTTTCTTCAGCATCAACTTTGAAATGAACCGAATCGACCAGAGCAATCATAAAATAAAAGATTAAAACCAGCCCTGAAGCCATCGCGGTTTTAGATTCAAAAACCGCTCGCCACTGCTTGCGTTTTTGCGGGTCTTTTCTGATTTGGGAAACCCCCACCAATAGCAGCGCAAACAATATCCAAATAAGGATATCTGTCCAGAAAAACACCGGGGTTAATGACTGTCCACTCATGACAATTTCACTCGCGGGTCAAAATAAGTGTAAGAAATATCCGTTAAGATTAAACCAATAATGTAGAGCACCGAGCCGAGGAACACCATGGCTTTAACAATACCAAAATCTTGGGCCTGAATTGCATCGATGGTATAGCTTCCCAGCCCTGGAATGCCAAAGAAGGATTCCATAATCAAGCTACCCATAAACAAGGTAGGAATCACCACAACCACCCCAGTTAAGATGGGCAACAGCCCGTTTTGCAAAACGTGATTAAACAGTACTTTGATTTCAGATAACCCTTTAGCTCGTGCTGTTCTGACATAATCCTTATTGATTTCTTCAAGGAAAATACTGCGGTACCAACGCGTTCCAGCACCAATTCCAGCAAACACTCCAATTAGCACGGGGAGTATCAAAAATTTAAAGCCATCTATGCCCTCTGCATAACCCGAGATCGGCACCCAGTGCCACATTTTACTGAACAGAACCTGACCGGCAATGATATAGAATAACCCTGAAACAGACATAATCATCACGGCTACTGCCATCGTCGCTTTATCCAAGGTCGACCCTCGAAACAGCACGATGAGCAGTGCGATTGCTATATTGGTGACTAAACCAATCATAAAGGTCGGCAATGCAATGGCTAAACTTGGCCACATACGCTCATATATATCCGCAGAGATTTGACGACCAGAATCAGACTGGCCGAAGTCAAAACTAAAAAGCTTGATGGACTCCTGCACAAACAGAGTTTCTGTTACCGCTCCGATCCCACCCGCTTCAACATTGACAAAGAGAGGCTTGTCATAACCTCGATCCTCTTTCCAAACCTGAATCATTTCGGGCGTTGTCTGTTTTGCGCCCAACTGGGCTCTGGCCATATCTTCCGGCGTATTGACCATAAAGAACAGCGCGAATGTAATTAGATTGACCCCAATCAAAATCGGAATCGCAAAAAACAAACGGCGAATAATATAGGCAAACATTAAGAGCTCCCCTTGCGGTTTGTTTTAACAATCGAGGTTTGGCGTTTTTGATAAGCTCGGCTGAGGGGCCAAATAGAGAGTATTAAAATTAAACCAACGATAATAAGTGGCCAAATAACAGGTTGATTCCATTCTTGCTGCTTTTGTGCTCTTAGCTCAGCATCAATTCTTTTGTACTTAGTTGTGTTATTTGCCAAGGCATTCGGCCAGATATTTTTCAACCAATTGTGATACAGCGCCAGTGCTTTCGGATGAAAGCCCCAAGACCACGGTGCATCTTCACGTGCAATATCGACCATTTGATTAATGATTGCCATTCTTTCTTCACCGTTTGGCATGTTTTTCATCTTCTCAAAAAGTCTATTGAATTCCGGGTTGTCATAGTTGGTACTATTGATTCCACTGCCTTCGGTATGAATTGTGGCATTACCACCATACAACAAAAACAGGAAGTTTTCTGGATCAGGATAATCTGCATTCCAACCCCAAGAGAACATTTGAACTTTAGCCTTGCGAACCTTATCCTGGAAACGGTTATAGTCGGTTGCTCGAATCACTAGATTAATCCCTAACTTAGCAAATTGCTTACGATACCAATTCAACATAGACTGACTATCTGGTCCGGTTGCAGCCGTATCAAAGTTCAACGTTAAAGGCTCTCCTTGACTGTTTTTGCCATTAGGATAGCCCGCCTCTGACAGCAGCTGCTTAGCATAGTCAATTGATTTTCTGGTGGCTCGATTGCCATCCCAGTCAAACACCACAGGGTTCACTCCATTCTCACCAGTTTGATGACCATAGATTCCCGGTGGAATCGGCCCTTGAGCAGCGATACCTCGGCCGTTTAAGAAAATCGAAATATACTCTTCTGTGTTCAGTGCGATACTAATCGCCTGCCGCAATTTTTGCTGTTTTTCAGAGTAGCCCCCAATCACCTCATCCGCCATATTAAAACCAAAGTAATAAATCGTCGGCTGGATTTGACTCAGAAATTGAATGCCTTTTTCCTTCATCTGCTCAGTCAACTGCATATTTCCAGAAGAAGTAATTGAAACCGCTTGATCAAAACTATCTGAGCTCACGCCAGAAGAGTCATAGAATCCCTGAAGAAACTTGTTCCAAAGCGGCACGCTCTCTTTTTCAAGGGAGTAGATCACCTCTTTAATAAAAGGTAGTTTTTTACCGGCATCATTAAGCAGTTCAGGACTGGCCCCTTCAGCCAGACCATCAGAAGGATAAAACTCTTCGTGATAATTAGGGTTTGCCACCAAACGCATTCTTTTATTTGGATTGTTTTCGGCTAAATAATAGGCACCGGTGCCCACTGGTGAGGTATCAAGCGTGATATTTTTGGCTACTAAAGGGGCTTGTTTATAAAAACGGTCAGCTTCCCATGGAATCGGTGCAAAGAAATTCATGGTCGTCCAGTACAAAAACTGCGGATAAACACCCTTTACTCGAATCGTAAAACGATAATCATCGAGTTTTTTTACCCCTTCGATCTCATAATCATTAAGCGGAAAATAGCTCTGCTTACTACTGATATTTTGTGCTTTTAACTGTTCAGAAAAAGCTTTGGTGACCTGCTTGGAAAAAGGCTCCAGCCCGACGACATACTCTTTCATAGAATCATAAATCGGCGAATGATTTTGCCGCAGTGCCATGCGCTTAATGGCATAGATATAGTCAGACGACACCAGCTCTCTAGTTGCCTTTTTATCAAAGTCATATACTGTTTTAACTGACTTTAAATCATCCTCACTAAGCACATGATATATAAAAGAATCACCGTGCCTAGCAAAAGCGGGATGATATTGAAAATAGATGTCTTTTTTGAGTTCAAAAAGATACTCTGAATAGGCGACTTCAGCATCCGAAGAAACTTCACTCCCATTTGAATCAAAGTACTTGATGGTTGGAATTTGAGTCAGCGTTAAGGGCTCAAGTGTATAGGGGCGCTTTAGATAATGATACTGTAGGGGTGGCTCATAAACTTGGCTCAAAATCGCCCACTCATTGGAGTTATAAGAAACCACTGGATCGAGGTGCTTAGGCGGGGAGTCGAAAGAGGTAAACAGCTTTTCTTGTTCGGCCTGCTCACCAACATAAGGAGAGTTCCAAATACTAGATGCATAGACTTTACCGACAAAAAACATTGCCAGAACAGCCAACCAAAAATATCTTTTACTATGCTTAACGGTTAAGTATCGCCCTATCATCCAAAAAGCTTGGGTAAAACCATTTCTCTGCACGTCTTAAGCGCCCTACTGAACTTTATTATGACTTAATCATTCCGGTCGTAAATCAGATGATAAAACACCTAACAACGACTGACTTAAAATAATGATATCCAGCATTATAACCAATAATTTGACGTTATAATGCCTATTAAATTTGAAGGTAAACCGCTTGGTTTAAAGACCATCACGAATATTTACCTCAATTGCTAATTCTAATCACAAAATAATGGAGAGCATAATGGGATTCCTAGCCGGAAAAAAAGCCTTAATTATCGGTGTCGCTAATAATAAATCCATTGCTTACGGTATTGCCAAGCAAATGCATGAACAAGGTGCTGAAATCGCCCTAACCTACCAAAATGAAAAATTGAAAGGTCGCGTTGAGAAAATTGCAGATGAACTAGGTTCTTCAATTGTCCTACCATTAGACGTTGCAAGTGATGATGAACTAGACAGCTGTTTTGCGGAACTTTCTTCAAAATGGACTGATGGCCTTGATATCTTGGTTCACTCCGTTGCTTTCGCACCGCGTGAAGAGCTTGAAGGTCGAATGATCGACGCCTCTACTCGCAACGGTTTCAGCATCGCTCACGACATCAGTGCATACAGCCTGACAGCTTGTACTAAAGCGGCGCATGAAATGCTAAAAGCAAAACAAGGCTCTGTGCTAACCGTTTCTTACTTAGGTGCTGAGCGAGCGGTTCCAAACTATAACGTGATGGGAATTGCCAAAGCTTCACTAGAAGCGACGGTTCGCTATCTAGCAGCAGATTTAGGTCAAGAAGAGATTCGAGTCAATGCCGTCTCTGCCGGTCCGATCCGTACGCTAGCTGCAGCGGGCATCAAAGACTTCCGCACCATGCTTGATAAAGCCGCGGCAGCCACACCTCTGCGTCGCAATGTAACCATTGAAGAAGTTGGTAACACGGCCGCTTTCCTTTGCTCTGATCTAGCGTCAGGGATTACAGGTGAAATCACATACGTAGACGGCGGTTACAACGTCACGGCATCAACCTAATAAAACCCTCTAAACCTCCGTCTCTCGGAGGTTTTTATCGTTCAGTGAATACCAGCCCCGTGCTGGTATTCTTTTGCCTGAAACAAGCGTCATACAAATTGAAAAGCAATAGATGACATAGACAACCTAACCTTACCTTACCCAACCACGATCTACCCAACAAAACTGTCTAAAACCACTGCACACTGTCTTACCCCGATTTAATAAACAAGACAGAGACAGGTATTTTATGCCTATAGTAGCGTGACAAAAAACTTGGATAGTTTAAGGGCAATAAAAAAGCCACCCAGAAGGACTCTAAGTGGCTTTTAAAATAATGGCGGAGCGGACGGGATTCGAACCCGCGACCCCCTGCGTGACAGGCAGGTAT
>CAZJPO010000063.1:6105-11099 GCA_964547865.1 uncultured Thiosulfatimonas sp. | reverse complement strand
TTTCTTTAGCGTTTAAAAAATCATGAATCAATAGAGTTTTGCACTAAATCTTTTTTTAATTTTTAAATTCAAATTTAACTTAAATAAGAAAAGTGTTCAAAAGGGCGGGGTTTTTGTGTGGTTTTTGCTATTTTCGAAAAAAAACAAAAAAAAACTTGCAAATGTTAATCATTATCATTATTGTTAAACACAGGTAGCAAATAAAAATAATTCTCATTTCATTTGTGACTACTAACAAATGGAATTGAGTAAAGCGTTCCTTCTAACATTAACGTTTTACTCAATAAAGCAGTTTGATCTCTCTGACCAAGAGAAACTCTGCAGAAAGGCTATGACCAGCCGGAGCAGGATTATTGTTGTTTTACTAGGATTCATCTACGAATTTAGTAACTATTTATTACCAAATAGTAGTACCCTCCTAAAAGTGTTCGACCCTTGCCAGGCATGATGCCTGGCTTTTTTTTGTGTTTTTTCCAGACAACACCGATATCTTATACTAAAAACGGTGCTTTCTACTTGATTGAAATTAAGTCGTAGACCATCAATTGTGCATTATCGGCAGTAATTAAAAGTCCCCCGTAATCAGAAATGATTAAAACCAGAATAATTAAGCCAGAGTAATTAAAGCGCTGAAAACAGCGCTGCCTCAGCTTTTCTTAAATACCTGGCTTACCCTGTACATAAGTAGATACAGTGAGGGTAAAACAACCAATGTCAAAAGCGTTGAGGAGATGATTCCGCCAATGACAACAGTTGCTAAAGGCCTCTGAACTTCAGCACCAGCACCGGTATTGATCGCCATAGGTACAAAACCAATTGCGGCCACTAAGGCCGTCATCAGCACTGGTCTTAACCTTTGGTTCACACCTTGATGTATCGATTTAACTAATTCAATTCCCTGTTCTTTTAAAGAGCGGATAAAGGAGATCAGGACTATGCCATTCAACATAGAGATTCCTGAGAGGGCGATAAAGCCAATGATAGCCGATATTGATAGAGGCATATCGCGCATAATCAAAGCAAAAACACCGCCTGTTAAGGCCAGAGGAATGCCTGTAAAGACAATAAATGAGTCTCTTAAAGAGTTAAATAGACTGTAGAGTAGGCCAAAAATAATAAACAGTATCAGTGGCACAATAATAGAAAGTCTTTCAGTTGCTGACTGTAGCTGTTTAAAGGTTCCACCGTAATCAATCCAGTACCCTGAAGGCAGGTCCAGTTGTTGCTGCATAACTTGTTTGGTTTCGGCAATAAAAGAGCCTAGATCTCGTTGTCTGACATTTGCGGTAACCACAATGTTACGTTTACCGCTTTCGCGATTGATTTTACTAGGCCCTTCGACAACTTCGACGGAAGCAATTTCTTCAAGCGGTACAAAACTGAGCTCCTGACCAATAGCATTTGGAATAGGTATTGGCAGCTTTCTTAAACTGCGTGCATCACTACGGTAATGACTATCGAGCCTTACATATAGCTTAAAATGTCGGTCTCCTTCGTAGATGATTCCTGTTTGCGCACCGCTGATTGCAATCTGTACAGCTTGCTGAATATCTGCAATGCTCAGGCCAATTAGAGCAAGGTGCTCTTTATCTGGAGTGACTTGAATCATTGGTAAACCTTGAGTTTCTTCAACACGAGCATCACGGCTGCCTTGTATTTGACCAAGCAATTTACCCGCTTGCTGGCCAACCTGGGCAAGGACATCAAGATCGTCACCATAAATACGAACAGCGACATCTGAGCGAACGCCTGAGATAAGTTCATTAAAGCGCATCTCTATTGGTTGGGTAATTTCATAATTACTGCCGGGCACTTCATTAATGATTTGACGCAGTTCATTAATCAGCTGCTTTTTCGATTTTTGTGGGTTAGGCCACTCACTCTTTGGCTTCAAAATCAAAAAGGTATCAGCAATATTGGGTGGCATTGGGTCTGTTGCTATTTCAGGTGTGCCTATTTTGGCAAAGACGTTGTCAACTTCCGGCAGCTGTTTAATGTTTTTTTCAAGTTGATGTTGCATTAAAACTGATTGGTCGAGACCCGTTCCGGTAATTCTCAGAGCGTGCAGGGCAATATCGTGCTCATCCAGTTTTGGCATAAACTCCAACCCGAGTTTTTTTATTTGCATCGTGCTCAGAACAACTAAGCTGATTGCAATAAATAAAACCACTAGGGGGGATTGCAATGAGAAGTTTAATAGCGGGTTATAACCACGGCGAATAGTCGCCATTAATCTGTTCTCTTTTGCTTCTGCGTTACCTGTTACAAATAGGGCAATTGCCGCCGGTATAAAGGTTACGGTGAACAGCATTGCGCCAATTAAGGCTGCGACAACGGTAAAAGCCATTGGCTGGAACATTTTGCCTTCAACACCTTCTAGGGCAAAGATTGGCAAATAGACTAGGATAATAATCAAAATACCAAATAGGGCGGGTTGAAAAACTTCGCGAGTACTTTCAATGACAATGGACATTCGCTCTTTAAGTGCAAGTTTACGCTGTAATTTCTGTTGCTCTTGTCCAAGTCTAAGCAGGGCGTTTTCGGTAACAATGACCGCTCCGTCGACAATTAGACCAAAGTCGATTGCCCCTAGACTCATCAAGTTTCCTGAAACTCGATTAGCCGCCATCCCTGTAATAGCAAACAGCATACTTAGAGGGATTATTAAGGCGGTAATTAAGGCCGCTTTAATACTGCCGAGAAAGAGAAACAGAATGACGGTCACTAATACAGCACCTTCGAGCAAGTTCTGTTGAACGGTTGCAATGGTTTTATCGACTAAAGTGGTTCTGTTGTATAGAGGCCTGGCCTCTACGCCAGGGGGTAAGCTGTAATTTACCTCTTTTAGTTTTTCGGCAACGGCTTTAGCGACGGTTCGACTATTTTCACCCAGTAGCATAAAGGCGGTTCCAAGAACGGTTTCTGTACCGTTTAGGGTTGCTGCCCCAGTTCTTAGCTGTTTGCCAAAAAACACCTCTGCCACATCACCGACTTTTACCGGTGCATCATCTCGTTTTGTAATAACAACCTGAGCGATCTCTTCGAGAGAGTGTAGTTGACCTGTAGAGCGAACTAGCCACTGTTCACCATTTTTTTCGATATAGCCCGCTCCCGCATTTTGGTTGTTGCGCTGAAGAGCATCAACCAGTTGTTGCATTGTGATTTTATAGGCGAGTAGTTTGGCTGGATCTGGAGAGACTTGGTATTCTCGCTCATAGCCTCCCACGGTGTTGATTTCGGTGATTCCTTCGACCTTAAGCATTTGTGGACGAATAATCCAATCCTGAACAATTCGTAAATCCTCTGCGTTGTAAGTTGTTCCATCAGGTTTTAATGCATCAGGTTGGGCAGTGACGGCGTAAGTAAATATCTCGCCTAGTCCACTTGCAATTGGTCCTAAAGCGGGTTCAAGCCGATTGGGTAGACTGCTGCGAATGGTTTGCAGACGCTCACTGATTTGCTGCCTAGCCCAGTAGATATCGGTGCCTTCTTCAAATACGACGGTGACCTGTGATAAACCATAACGAGAGAGTGATCGAGTGTAACTGAGATTGGGAAGGCCAGCCATTGCATTTTCGATTGTAAAAGTAATACGTTGTTCAACCTCCAATGGTGTGTAACCGTCGGCTTCAGTGTTTATTTGAACCTGAACGTTGGTGATATCCGGAACGGCGTCCAGAGGCAATTGCTTTGCGTTATAAAAGCCGAGTACAGCGAGTGCAAGTGTCAATAAAAGAACAAGCCAGCGCTGTTCGACTGAGAACTGTGTTAATCGTTTTACCATTATTTTCTCCTTATCGATTTGTCATGCCTAGTGGTCATGAGCAACGCCTTCTTTGAGTGAATCGGATTTTAGGAGAAAGCTGTTTTCAGTGGCATACTGGGTGTTGGGTTTTATTCCCGAAATGACTTCAAGGTAGTGGTCATCTTCTAACCCGGTTGTAATCATGCGAACTTCAAAAGCATTATCGAATTTTACAAACACAACCGGCATGCTTCTAAAGCTTTGTAAGGCAGAACGCTTTATTGCCATGGGTACCTGTGTTGCAGATACTGTAATCAGAGCCTTTACATGCATTCCTGGGCGCCAGTTACCATCCGGGTTGGCTATAGTGCTTCTCACTCTGGCAATGTGTCCTTCAGTCATTGTTGGTGAGATGTAGTCGATAGTTCCCTTCGCTTTCATGCTACCTTCAACGCTGCTTACCTTGATGGGTTGCTCTGTTTTCAGCAGCGGTATACTTTTCGGAAAAGCAGACATAGAGACCCAGACTTCTGAGTAGTCTGTAATTTGTAATAGAGCGTTTTGATGAATAATTTCTCCAGCATTAAAATTGAGCTGTGTGATCTCGCCATTAACAGGGCTTTTTAGGTGGTAGCTTTGCAGTGTTTTAAGATTTTTTAGCGTGGCTAAACGCTGACCTTTTTTGACTTGATCGCCTATAGAGAAATAGACTTTTTCTATACGACTACTATAGGGTGCAAATACTCGGGTTGACTGATCTTGAGGTGTTTCGATAATACCGTACAGCTCAATTTGTTGATAGATTGTTTGTGGTGACACGGTTTCAACTTGAATACCCGCCTGTTTTATTAGGCGCTCAGCAATTTCAACACGGCCTTCGTGGCTTTCATATTTCCACTGATAATCTTTGCCTTGATAAGTTGTTTCAAGTGTCACTGTGTAAGAGTGAGGTTCTGCAATTATTTGATCGCTCACTAGGTAGTCTTGTTCGGGGCGGAAGCTGATCAAATTTGCCTCGCCTCCAAGCCTTTCCAGCATAACAAAGCTTTCAATTTCGGATGGATTGATAAGTTGGCCTTTATAGGAGCTATAGAGACGCATTTCAGGCGGAACTCCAGATTCAAAGATGGCTAGCTCAACTTTAAAATTATCTTGTTCGAGTATTTTCCCTCCGTGTTCACCTTTAATGGCTTCTTGGTGACCATGTCCACCATGACCGTGTTCTTCATGATCGCGTCCTTCATGATCG
>CAZJPO010000063.1:0-6005 GCA_964547865.1 uncultured Thiosulfatimonas sp. | reverse complement strand
CTTCATGATCGCGTCCTTCATGATCGTGAGAGGTGTGGTCTGAGTGATTATTGGTGTGGTGATCATGGCCTTGGTGGTCTTGATGCGTCTCATCATGAGGATGACTCTCATGTTTATGCTCACCATGGTTGCTATTAAACAGGTGCGGGCCTTCAATAATGATCAATGCTAACAGAGCAATTCCGGTTAAACTTAAAACGATCTTTTTCATTTATTTATCTCCCTGTTGAGCGAGTGATGAACCTGTTAGCCGCTCTAGTTCAAGTAAGCTGTTGTAAGCTTGAGCGCTGGCATTGATATATTGAATTTCTAGATCAAATAGCTGCTGTTGGGCAGCCGTATATTGCAAAATACTTGCGCTACCGCGCTGATAACTCTTCAAGGTTAAAGAGGTGAGTTTTTTGACTTCGGGAAGCAGAGAGTGCTGAATATCATTGGCCTGATCAATATGTGTTTGCATATTTAACAGGTGTTCTTTTAAGCGTAATTTTAGATCTTGACTCGCCGCTTCAAGCTGCCATTTATTTGCTTTGAGTCTAGCTTGCGCAGCGGCAATACGACCACGATTGGGATTTTTAAAGTTCAGGGGCATTGATACGCCAAGGTTAACACTTTGAGAGTTATCAATTTGACGATGTGTTAATCCGAACTGATAGGTGATGTTTGAGCGTGATTGGCTCTGAACCAGTTGCAAATTGCTGTCTGCTTCACGCAGTAGAGATAGTTGGTGAAGTATAGCCGGAGACTCATCTACTATTTGTTGTATTGATGTTTCATTGGGGACTTTTGGCAGAACCAAAAGATTACCTTTGGGGTGAATTCTTTCGGCGCTTTGCCACATATTGGCTAATTGATGTTGTGCTGTGCGATAGCGGTTCAGATTTGCTTTAAGTAACGCTTTGTTCTGCTTAAGCTGTAAGTTTAAAGTGCTTATATCAAGTGGATCGGCAGTACCAATGCTGACCAGTCTTTGAACTTTTTGCAGAGCCTGTTTGTTGTTTTCAATCTGACGATGAATGCTGCCTGATATCGCTTGCAGTTTTAACAACTGGTAGTAGCGTCGGGTTGTCTCTGCCAAAACGTCGACTTTACTGAGCTCCCGTTCAAGTAAGAGCTTGTCGTGTCTTGATTTTGAAACGGCCAACCGGTTTTGGCGTTTAGACATCATTTCGACGGTTTGGCTAAAGCTTAGTGTGACTTCTGATTTTTGAATGCCATCATGGCTTTTTGTTCCGAGAAGGTTGTCCACTTCTAGACCCATTTTGGGCGATGGCAAAATTCCGGCTTGGACATGCATACCTTCTTCTGCCAGAAGGTTGAAGTGGTAAGCCTTAAGTTCGTTGTTGTTTTGTAATGTTTTATTAAGGGCTGAGCGCAGAGTCATTTCTGTTTCAGCTGTTGCGTTGACGGTAAAAAACAGCGTAGTCGCAAATACGCCATGGCGCAGCCATAGGCTATGAATAATTGAATTCATTTTGAAACCTCAAGTTTTAGATACTATTTATTCTCCAAGTCACATTGGGGCGCTGGAGAGTGAAGTAAGATTGAGGTTTAGTGGTTAGGTGGGGGAAGAAGGGGTTTTAAATGACGGGTAGACATCGGGCTCAACATCGCCGTGATCGAGCCAGTATGGATCACTTGGTTTTTAAAAAATAGCTCTGGCGCGTCCAGATAGGATAACGGAATGTGAATTTCACAGCTGTGTTCAGTCTGAGGGTCGCTATCGTTGAGAAGGCTGTTTGATTGGTGACTATGTGATTCGTGGCTGTGACTATGCTGGTTATCTTGAACATCAAAGTGAATATGAGCATGTTGCTGAGATCCATGACTCGCTACGGCCATGTGGCTGGTAGCGACCCATCCAGTAAAAATCAGCTGCAGAATAACGACGGCTGATAGCATCCGCTTGAGCAGGCGTTTTGTCCCTGCAAAAACTGAAATTTCTACTAGACTGGTTAAATGCTTCATTTCTATCTCAAGGTGTAACTAATAGGTAGCTGTATTTTCCAGCTATCTCGCTTGACCTCTTTTGGAAAAGCCTTGAAATACATCTTAAGGTTTTTTCTAAAAATATCTAGAGCCGCCTCATTAAATATTTTACGTTTACCCGCCTTAACAATCTGAAGGTCAGAAATGTTTCCATTGGCTAAAAGCACAAAGCTAACGGTCACTTCTGATTCCCAGTTGCGGCGTTTAGCACGCCTTGGATAGGTATTTTGTGCGTGCTTTGCCAAGACCTGTCTCAATTCACCCAGATACTTCTGTTCCGCGGTCACGATTTGTTGTGGCGTGTAGGTCGGCACAACAGGTTTTGGAGGCTGAGGTTTCGTCGGCGGTGGCACAACCACCGGTTTTGGCGGTGGCGGCTTAATTTCAGGTTTTTTCTTAACCTCTTTTTTCTTAACCTTTTTTACCACCTTCTTTTTCTTAGGTTTTGGTTTAATCTTTGGTTTTGGCGGCGGCGGAGGCGGAGGCTCTACTGGCGGCGGTGGAGGTGGAGGCTCTACTGGTGGAGGAGGAGGCTCAGGCGGAGGTGGCTGCGGAGCCTCAAACATACTCAGTTGGATAGGAATTTCTGTCACTTTTACAGGTGGTTTCGTAGGTGATAGATAAATCCCGTAATAAACCGCTATACCAATAACGGTGTATATAAAAACGGTTAATAGAAATGCTGTTCTAGAACACCTGTTCACTTCTTATCGACCTTCTCTGTTAGAAAAGTCAAGTTTGTCAGCTTGTTAGCTTTGAAAATATCGACGAGTCTTACAAAATCTCCAAATTTAGCATTTTCATCAACTTTAATGATTAAGCCTGTTTGAGTAGGAATAAAAGGCGCATCTTTTTTAAATTGCTCAAAAGTGGTTTTTTGATCGTCTATATAGAGCATGCCTTCCGCATCAATAGAGAAGTTTTTAGTTTCATCGTCTGTTGGGATGTATTCGGTTGTACTTTCGGTGTCAGGCAAGTCAAGTTTTAGTGAATCATGAACGATAAAGCTCGCTGTCACCAGTACCACCGCCAGTAACACCAGCATAACGTCGATCAGTGGCACGACATTGATATTGTCAAAACGTTTCATAGACAAAACCCTGCTTAAGCTTGTTTGTTCTGTTCAATGTGAGCGCGGTACTGAGATTGGAAAACCTCAACTCTTCGCATTAGACCGTTGTAGGCCATGATGCTTGGAATGGCTAGCGCAATCCCGCCGGCTGTTGCTTTGAGTGCTAAAGCGAGGTTGACCATGATTTGGTTGGTATCGAAAGACTCAGCCATGCCCATGTCGTAAAAGGTGACCAGAATACCCAAAACAGTCCCCAATAGACCAACATAAGGTGCATTGGCACCTACCGTTGAAATCATGGTGAGGTTTTTGGTCGCATCGACGGTGAGAAGTTCGATATGTGAAAATTGGGTTACATCCAGTTTTCGAAAAAAGAAAAGTCTTTCAAGTGTATACCAGGTTGCAAGAAAAGCCATAAGTCCCAATGTACTAAAAACGACGATGTCTAAATATTCACGGAGTAAATCCATAATTTTTCCTAATTAAAAAGGGAAAAGGGCCTGTAATAGACCCTATTAAATTTTGTGAATTAATCAAGCCAAGCTGACAATTAAGGTCAGCTATCTTATTAAATCTAATAGCATTAAGCTATTAAAATTTAGCTTTTAAACCAGCGTAAATCGTTCTACCACGCAGAGGCCCCCAAATGTGAGTCACATCGACTTCATCTGCATCATTGTAGAACAGTGGTGATGAACCATCTTTAGTCTGTGTGTAATCGAAAAGGTTGTTTACACCAGCGTATAAAGTTAGGCTCTTGTCGAGCTCTTTGCTGATCTTAAAGTCTACAGTGTAGAATGATGGGGAACTTTTCCCGTTGCCTTTTTTCTCAGCTTGCCCTGTTTTCTCATATTGCTCATCATAAGCGGCTCCTGGGTAGTCAGAGAATTTTCTAGAACCAACCCAAGCAGTACTTAAACTTCCTTCCCAGCCGTGTCCAGAGTAATCAAGACCTAGGCGAATACGTTCTTCAATAGGCATAACCGCGAAGGTACTGCGATAGTTTTTATCGTAGAAGAAGTGTTCAAGTGTTCCGCTCACACTCCAGTGGTTGTGCTCACCAAAGTTATAGTTACCGCTGATATCAAAGTGTGAGACATTTGATGTGAAGTCGGTAGATATTAACGTTGGAGTTCCGCCACGTTCTTCAATTGTTGATAGGTTTTTAATTGAAGCAGTTGAAAAACTGGTATTGAAATCGGCATTAACACCAGAGTAGCTCAGGTCATAACGTGCAGAGGTTGATTTCTCGAGTTTGGTAACATCAACAGCAAAACCATCGCTGATAATTCCGTGTTCTGATTCAAAGAACTGTAGGGGTACGCGATAACCTAAACCAGCGGATAGACGAGATGTCCATTCAAGGTTGTGGTCATATTTAACATGAAAACGTGGGGCGACCAAAGTTTCATTAAAGTCTTTATTTTGGTCGGTGAACTCTACGTCAATTTTGTCTACACGTATGGCGGTTGAAACCTCTAAATTGGCCTGCGGCGTCCAAATGTCTCGGATATAGAAACCAAGAGTTTTATTATCGTAAGAGTCATTTGGCTTTTTGGCAACGAAGCTTGTGCCATTCCAGTCGGTTCCGTCTGTATCTGATTTATCAAACTTATAGTCCGTCCCAAAGGTGATGAAATGCTCTTCATTTGGGAAATAGTTTGCCTTGGCATCTACGTAGTAAATATCTTGATCAGAGACATAGGTGTTGCCTTCATAGATTGCATCCATATCCGCTTTAACGTATGAACCTGTTAATTGAGTGTTCCACTGATCATCAATTTCATGAATCCATTTGGCGGTGAGTTCTTGTTTGGTTGTTTTAATATTTTCTAAAAAGTCCCTAGGCGTTGTGCCTGCAGTTGGCTTATTGCCAACATCACCACCCTGGAAGTCAGCATCCCCTGGGTTGGTACTTGCTGCTGCTGATTTTGATGAGACCCATTTATCAAGCATTGGCCCACCAAATACTTCGGATTGTTGATCTGTGATGCGGAAATTAACACTGTCCTTTTCGCTGATATCATGCCAAATTTTAGCCATGACAGAGCGGTTCTCTAGTTTAGGGGCTTCATTAACGTAGTTGTTGTCTTCATCGTATTGGTCAATATTATCGGTTTGCCCTGTGATAATTGCTCTGGTGTTTCCGTCTTTAGATACTTTTTTACCAACGAATTGGTATTTATGATAATTATCTGTACCTTGAGAAATATCTATTTCGATAGCGTCTTCTCTAGGTTTTTCAGTGATGATATTAACAACACCACCAATCGCTTCCGGGGCGATTAAAGCAGCACCCGAACCACGAGAAATTTCAATACTACTCAAACCAGCAGTAGGGATGGCATCAAAACCGTAGAAGCCTTCAAGCATTGAGCTGTTAGGGACACCATCAATCATTAAGGTGGTGTGTTCACCTTTTAGGCCATTAAGCATGACTCGCTTAACACCACAAACAGAGCACTCCGTGCTTACACGAACGCCTGGTTGGTTTTTAATCGCTTGTGAAATGCTTCCAGCTTGTTTCTTTTCAATGGCTTTTTTACTTACCACCTCTGTTTGTACAACGTCATCTTTTAGTTTTCCAGTTTCATTCAAGCGCTCTTCAACACCATAGCCTGATTGAACATTGATGGTTTTCAGGCCCGTTGCTTCTTCGGCAAAGCCGTAAGTTGAATAAGAGGCAATAGCGGTTAAGGTTGCGAAAGCAACGGGTTTTAATTTGAATTTAGTCTTTAAAAGCATTTTATTTAAGTCCGTTAAATTTCTCAGTTAGATAAGTCTAAAATTATCTTCATGCGTTGTTAAATTAAAAGTTACTCATGGCTAATTATAAACTTAAGGCACGCTAAGTCAAGAACTATATGAGAATGGTTATCATTAATTGTGATTTTTACGGCTCTTCCCCTGATCGAGTGGGTAACCATCATTCAGTTACCCCTTC
>CAZJPO010000062.1:0-11254 GCA_964547865.1 uncultured Thiosulfatimonas sp. | reverse complement strand
GACGAGCAGAGTCAGACTGACCTGGAGGAAACACGACCTTGCCACCCTTCTGGCGCGCGATCGCATCTTCACTCAAGCGGTTCTTACGGTCTGTGTTCAACTCACCATTGTGCGCCATTCGACGGAACGGCTGAGCAAACATTGGGTTTGGCGCCGTATTGGTAGAGAAACGTGTATGAAAGAATAACGTGCTAATCCAGTGCTCTGGATGCGATAGATCCTTGAAATACGGGATGACTTCCCAAGAGTTCAGACGAGACTTATACACCTGAGTCTTGGTGCTCATCGAAAGCGGGTATAGGCCTTTATATTGTGCTTCATTAAAGGCATGCTCTTCAATCTCTAGAAGCGCAGCAGAAACCAACGACTCAAAAGATTCCCAGTCGCTAACGCTCTCAGGGCGCAGGAACACAACCTGTCTAATCAGAGGTTGTGCTGCGCGACTGGCTTCGTTTAGAGCCTGTTCATTGACCGTTGAATCACGCCAAGTTTGAACTTTAATATCGCGAGAGACTAAATATTTCTCTATTAGCGCCTTGCAATCTTCTGCGGCTTTTTCACCCTCTGGGAAGAAGAAGTTAGCAACACCGAACTCACCAGCGTTTAGAGAATCAATACCGGTAATATGACGATAGAAATTAACCGATAAGTCAATATTAACACCTGCACCGTCACCGATACCCTCGGCACTCATACCACCGCGGTGAGGAATTTCACACAAAGCATTGTGCGCCAGTAGCATCGTCTCGTGACTTTGCTCGCCGGACTTACGGGTAATAAACCCAACACCACAACTTGAGTGTTCTAAGGTTTCATCATAAAAGCATCGTGACATAAGGTGTGACCCCGAACTTCTTTAAGACCTCTTAGCCGACCAAAAACACTAAGAGAATCTACTATATATATAAAATTAACTGTAAACTGCACGCGAAAAATTTGGAGACGGAATGATACACCCATAAATAACAATATGCAATAAAAAGAGGTGCGTAGAAGATCAACACAAACGCTGTATTGAAATGCAAATTTTGCGGTCAGATAGACAGAACAGATAAGTATTATAATAGAATTTATTTAATTAGGCACGAGCCTGCTTTCAGCTTTTGTTCCGAAGTCGATTGCAACCCGAACTTGCCTTTGACTGTTTGAATGGCACAACTGAAAAACAAAACCTATCATTTAAGGCAGAGATGAACACTTTTGAACCAGATTTTTCTCTATTACTCATCATATTAGTTTTTGTTGTTGCACTCATCTTAATGGTGCTCACGAAAAACAAATAACCCCCAGTGACCAGAGAATCACTAAGGGCTGTTTTAGCTAAAAAAGGTAATTCGGCCAGGGCTTACTTAAGCTTCACTTTTCCTGACCCTGTGCCACCGGTATTATCGGTTAAATTCACGGTTATTTCATCACCGGGATTGGCATTCACTTTCACGGCCATATAAGGGTTAGCCGAAACGGCTCCAGACCACTGAGCGTCAACCGCCTTGGTACCATTCACCAAAACTTCAACCATATCGATGTATTTCGCTGGGTAAGGCTTACCCGTCTTTTTATTCATTCGAACACCAGACTCCATTGGATGCTTAATTAATGCTTTAACTTCAGCAATTCCACCTTTGGCCTTTCCACGCATTCTAATTTTAATACTCATTATTAATTCCTTTAAAGCACCTGGCTTTATCTAATTATTTGAAAAGCTATTTGTAAAATACTCAAGGCTTTGCACCTAACCGCCACAACCACCAATGGTAACTTTAACTTCTTGCTGTGCCTTTAACAGTTTGCCACCCGCTTTTACAACTGCAATCACATCCATGGTTTGTCCCATTTTAATTCGTGTCGAAACAAAACCTTGTGCTGCGCCCGCGAATGCGTATTCACAAACCATTGGCTGTGGATTTTTACTGGCTAGAATAGAAATTGATTCAACCCCATCCACACCAGATGCATCAACCGTTACAGGTGTTACAGCCCCGTTCTCAGCAATGGCTGGAGCCTTGAGCTTAATATCCCCTGAATCCACTGCACCAGCGGAACCATAAACCGATGCAATTGCATCATCAGTACTCTTAGCTTCAAAGGCTTTTTTATTCCATTCTGCTAATACTGTAGAGGGGGTAAGCAACCCTGCATTGGCTGCAACAACTGCAGCCCCAGTTGCAATTGATTGTTTTAAGAATGATCTACGTTTCATGGTAAAAACTCCCAGTTATTTCATTTTGAATTTAGGAGTGAGGCCTCATTAAATGATCTTAAAATTATTAATCGATCAATATAAGTAAAGACTGATACTCCTTGACTCCAGAATAGGCATCTAAAACTTAATTGCAAACCCTTTTTCCAGTACCTAAAAAAGTATTGAGGCGCTCGTTACGAAAAAAAAGACCTTTAATATCAATAAAATACATGTAAAAACTTTTTATTGCTTTTCTTCACTCTCCAGAATATCGTCAGATTTGTTTAAGAAACCCATTAAGATTCTGAAAGACCTGAACCCCATCAAAAACCGCAGGGAAGGAAATATTTTTGGCGTATGTAAAATCACTAACGCCTCTTTGATAGAAAAGACTGGACAGATATCAACAATTGGGGAATTTGTTTTTGTAGAAGCCTTTAAACAGCTTAAAGCCTGGCAAAACCGCCATAGCTTGAAACAAATAAAAATGTCCATCAACCTTTCCCCAGTGCAATTTGCCGACAACCGATTAACAGATAAAATCCAAAACCTGCTCTATCAATCAAAATTAGACCCAAACACCGTTAATCTCGAAGTCACCGAAGGCGTTTTTATAGAAAGTCATAACCACCTTGAACAACTTAGCGCCATAAAAGAATTAGGCCTGAATCTCTCTATGGATGATTTTGGAACCGGCTACTCCTCACTGAGCTACCTCCAGAAATACCCATTCGATTGGCTAAAAATTGACCGTGCCTTTGTTAACAAATGTGCAGTTGAAGACTCTTCAGATCAACAGCTCATTAAGGCCATCGTTGCCATGGCAAAATCATTACAATTAAAGGTCGTTGCAGAAGGCGTCGAAACAGACAAACAGCTCCAATATTTAACCAGTTTAGGCGTAGAGGTCATCCAAGGCTATCTATTTGGCAGACCTGTCGCAGCCGAAGAGTTTGAAAAAAAACTACTTAAACCGATAGATACTAGTCTATACCTAATATCGAAATATTCTATACAAACCTTTTACAGACAAATTTATAATAGCGCCTAATTCCCTAGTATTTAACTAGCTTATTATGCAGTATCCGTTTAGATTAACCCCCTAGACATCAATTACGGCTATAAAAATCGTAGTTAATATTGGATAATGCGCATACAAAATTAAATATAAGAAACCGCTTTTACTTATTTATGAGAAAGCGAAAACCAGTGTTCAGGTCGAACCATGAAGTTGATTGACTTCAATACATAGAACCACAACGGAGAAGTATCATGGGATTAGATAGCTTATTAATACCGGCAGTACTATTTTTTGCACTTGGTGTATTAGCCAAGTTTATTAATTCAGATTTAAAGTTCCCTGAGGGAATGACTAAGGGGATCGGATTATACCTTCTACTCGCCATCGGCCTTAAAGGTGGTATGGCACTAAATGGCGCAGACTTTGGCCTAGCCATCTCTAGTATTATTTGGGGTGTCATCCTTGGTTTTGGCCTTCCGCTAATTGGTTACTTTATCCTCCGTATCAGAAAGAAAATCAGTAAATTCGATGCCGCTGCAATCGCAGCTCACTACGGTTCGGTCAGTGCGGCAACCTTCCTAACTGCGGTCGCCTTCCTTGAAGTCTCTGGCGTAACCTATGAAAGTTATCCGATTATCATGATGGTTATCATGGAATCCCCAGCGATCATCTTCGGTTTGGTTATCGCGGCTCTAGTTCGTAAACAGATGGCTGCAGAGAGTGATGGCAAAGTAGAGGAAGTAAAAACTGAATGGGGACCATTGATTCAAGAAGCCTTTACTAATGGTAGTGTTGTGTTGTTATTGGGTGCGATGGTTATCGGTGCAATAGCCTCACCTGAAGCTTTAGATAAAGTTAAACCATTCACTCAAGATATCTTCATGGGTGTTCTGTGTCTATTCCTATTAGATATGGGGATGGAAGCAGCGAAGAAAGCACATACGCTTAAGCACGCTGGCGTCACTCTGGTTTCATTCGGTATGATCATGCCACTAGTTGGTGGAACGATCGGGATGATGGTTGGTATCTCAATCCTAGGTTTCTCTGTTGGTGGCGCCTTCCTGTTGGCGATTCTATCTGCGAGTGCTTCCTACATTGCGGTACCACCGGTTATGCGTTATGGTGTACCAGAAGCAAATTCATCGTACTACTTAACACTGTCGCTAGGTATTACCTTCCCATTTAATGTTGTCGTCGGTATTCCACTGTTCTATCAAATGACAACCATGTACGCAGCACTTTAAAAGGAGTTAGTTATGGCAGTAGATCTGGTCAAAGGTAAAGCGGTTCACATTATCGTAAATGTGACATTTGAAAGAGAACTGATTAAGGTTCTTAAGCGTATTGGTGTGACCGGTTACACTCAACTGAGTGCAAAAGGCTTTGGTTATTCAGGTGAACAGGATGGTTACTCTGAAGGTGAAAGTAATGCTTTCTTTATGACATTGGTGACAAATGAAATGGCTCAAGAGATTGAAGAAGCTCTGGTCAGCTATATTATGCGTGGATACCCAATCGTCTCCTATATGACGGATGCCGAAGTCCTAACCACCAACAAATACAACAAACCGACTATCTAATCTGTCCTGTCTTAATCGCTGTATCATGAAACAAAGATACAGCGAACCATAAAAATGCTATGAGTGATTTCGTAGACAATCTTGAAGCAGTCTTTGCTGAGTTTGGAACAATTCAATCCAGACGTATGTTTGGTGGCTATGGTATTTTTCACGACGGCTTGATGTTTGCCTTAGTCGCCGACGATGAACTCTATTTGAAAGCCGATAAGTACTCCGCCACCGACTTTACATCCCTTGACCTGAATGCCTTCCAATATGACAAAAACGGCAAAACGGTAGAGATGTCATACTACCGGGCTCCAGAAGAAATATTTGATGATCCTGATATTGCGAAGGAGTGGGCCATTAAAGCCTACGATGCCGCACTAAGAAGTCATAAATAAGAAGCCGTAAATAAGAAACTCAATTCCAATCAAGCTTATCGCTGATAAGGGTAATAATATCCACTATGAGGATAACCATAGCCTTGGTTATAGCTGCGGTATTGGCCTTGGCCACCATAGTAATAGCGGGGATATACCTGCCCCTGTTGGTTATAGTATTGCTGAGTGTTTTGGTTGTATTGTTGATTCTGATTCCAGCGGTTATCGGTGTTAGAGTTACCCTGCCCTTTTATCCAAGCATCCATCTCGGCTTGAAAATCCACATCAAAATAGAATTTCCACTTGGTTTTACCACTGCCCATTAACCGATAAACCCCTTTAGCGTCCTGAAAGATATTACCGTCTCCACTCTGCCAGTTTTGACCGTTAAACTGGTTTTGCATCCAATTCTTCCATTCACCAAAACCCGGCCCTTTTGATTGCTTCTGGTAGTTTTGTTGCTGGTCTTGGCCTATTGGGTACTGCGGGTACTGCTGATAATAAGCTTGGCTACTGGCAAATGCCTGAGCTGAAAAAACAACGCTAGAAATAATAACGAGGAGGTTAATTTTTTTAAACATAAACACGACCAATTTGGTTACTATGGCATTGATTATAACAACAATTAATAGGTATTAGACCTGTTTCATTTGAGCGTTAGAGTACACCCTATCCCCCCTTTTAACGACATCAGCTGCCATAATCGCTACAATAAACAAAACCTTAAACATGAGATTTCTATGAGCGATTTAAAAACCGACGCCTTGCACTACCATGAACTTCCCAAGCCGGGAAAGCTGGAAACAGGGTTAAGCAAATCCTGTGAAACCCAACGAGATTTAAGCCTTGCCTACAGCCCTGGAGTCGCAGAGCCAGTTCGTGAAATACAAGAACAGGCTGAGAACGCTTATCGCTTTACTGGGAAAGGTAACTTGGTCGGTGTTATCTCCAATGGGACGGCTGTTCTTGGCCTAGGCAACACCGGCGCACTAGCAAGTAAACCGGTGATGGAAGGCAAGGCAATGTTGTTTAAACGCTTTGCCAATATCGATGTGTTTGATATTGAAGTGGACTGTGAAGACACACAAGAACTCATCCAAACCATTGCCAATATCGCCCCCACGTTTGGTGGAATCAACTTAGAGGACATCGCTGCGCCACAGTGTTTTGAAGTTGAAAATGCCTTGAAGGACAAACTGGATATACCGGTATTTCACGATGACCAACACGGCACAGCAATTGTGGCTGCAGCCGGTCTCATTAACGCGCTTGAGTTGCAAGACAAAAAGTTGGAATATGCTCGAATTGTCTGTGTTGGTGCAGGCGCTGCTGGTATCGCCTGCATGAACCTACTGATGGCGATGGGGGCGAAAAAAGAAAATATTACGCTAGTGGATAGCCGCGGCGTCGTCAACCACCACCGTCACGACCTCAATCACTACAAAGAAGCCTTTGCCCGCAAAACAGACCAAATGACTTTAGCAGATGCAATGGATCATGCAGATGTCTTCTTTGGCGTATCGGGTAAAGATATCGTTACAGAAAAAATGCTGTTAGGCATGGCCGCTAGGCCAATTGTTTTTGCCATGGCCAATCCCGACCCTGAGATAAACCCCAATTTGGCCCACAAGGTTCGTGATGACCTGATTATGGCGACGGGGCGCAGTGATTTCCCCAACCAAGTTAACAACGTACTTGGGTTCCCATACATTTTCCGCGGAGCCTTAGATGTCCGCGCTTCAGAGATTAATATAGAAATGCAGATTGCCGCGGTCCACGCCTTAAGCAAACTAGCCCACAGTAAAGTACCTGAAGAGGTTTTACAGGGCTATGGTTTAGATAAACTTGAGTTTGGCAAGGAATACATCATCCCCAAACCCAATGATCCAAGATTGATTAATGTCCTCCCCAAAGCCATCAGTCAAGCGGCCATCGATTCTGGTGTGGCGAGAATTCAGCAAGAAAATGGAGAATAGGAATTCACTATGAACGCTGTGCTATGGATATTGAGTCTTAGCTTACTAATGAGCGGTTGCAGTATGCCCATACATAAAATGTGTAATGATTCCGTCGATGCCGCAGCAAAAGCACAATACGAGGTTACCAAGTTAGAACACGCTTACCAGTATCAGCTACTGGATGCTAGCGCCCAACCAATTCACTTTTCAAATATGATTGATTCTCTGCAAGAGGTCGATGTCATTTTTGTGGGGGAACACCATGGCAATCAGGCTTCTCATTTTATAGAAATGCAAGTTCTTCACGCTCTATACCAAAACAATAAAAGCCTGACCTTAAGCCTTGAGATGTTTAATCGAGACCAGCAATCTTTTGTCGATGATTATGTCGATGGCATGATTGGAGAAGCCTATTTGGTTAAGGAAACGCCCAGCTGGAACAACTATAAAGGCAGTTATCGTCCGATGGTAGAGTTTGCCAAACAGAACCTCATGCCGATTGTTGCAGCCAATGCTTCAGCCGATATTGTGCGCTGTATTGGACGACAAGGGCAAGATTACTTGCAAAAGCTAGACGAAGATGAAAAAAACTGGATCGCCTTGGAACCCTTTGCCAAAATCAAAAATTACCAAGCCAAATACTTTGATTTCTTTAAGGGCTCAAACCACCTTTCTGCGACACAAAAACAGTATAGCTATCTGGCACAAATTACTCGTGACAACACTATGGCAGAATCCATTCATCTCGCTTGGTTAGCTTCCGGTAAAAAACCCGTCATTCACTTAAACGGCACTTTTCACAGCGAAGATTTTCTGGGTACCGTTGGCGCCCTGAGACGTATTGATTCAAAGATTAGAGTAGCTGTCATCACCCCTGTTCACCTTGAAGAATTCAAAAGTGGGGACTATCCAAAAGGTGATTTTTACTATCTGGTTAACCCTCAACCAGACGAGTATGTAGATAGTGAATACAAACGCAAAGATCGAGAAGCGATGTTTGCGAAGTCAAAGGCCAAAGCCTGTAAATAATCGACAGAAGAGTTAAACCATCATTCTAAATACAAGTAGTACATACCCGACGGCAGGCTCAATTTTTGCATCATTGGCAAATCAATTAATTTAACTAAATTCTGAGTTTGGCCCGCTAGCATACTCGGTGAATAGGCCGTTGCATTCGCATTGCTCTGGTAGCGATAAGTCACCACCTTACAGTCCTTTTCTCCTGCCAACTGACAGGCCTTTTTAGTCGCATCTGACAGATAGCCTAAAGAATCAACTAAACCAACTTCTTTGGCTTTGGCACCGGAATAGATTCGTGCCGTTTTAATCTCTCGCATCAGGGTTTCATCTAAACTACGTTGACTTTCTACTAAGTCAAAGAAACGTTGCGCCATATCATCAATCATCGATTGAAAAGCCTGTTTATCCGTTTCAGACGGGGCTCTAAAAGGTGAGCCCATATCCTTGTTTTCACCGGTTTTATAGACATTGACCTTCGCGCCAATTTTCTCGAGCGTTCCCGACAAATCTGCATTCAGAGTGATCACCCCTACTGACCCCGTCATGGTCGAGGGGTGCGCTTGAATATGGTCTGCGGCCAACGCAATATAAACCCCACCTGACGCAGCAACATCCATCATTTGCACCAATATTTTTTTATCGCTACGTTTTTTAAATGCCTGCAACTCGTGGTAGAGAATATCACTGGCCGTCACCGACCCTCCCGGAGAATTAATCTTTAAAATCACCGCGGCAATCGCTTGATCTTTCTCCGCTTTTTTAAGCTGACTCATCACTCGATCTAGTACGCTCGGAGAACTCCTGAGTAATCCCGGCATTCTCATGTCTGAAATAATGCCGTTGACATTAATGATTAAGACTTTTTTAGAGCCCGCACCCTCTTCAACCAATTGTTCCTTTATGGGCTGATCATAGGAGGGGCCAAGTTTAATCGTGGCACACCCCGTCAGGTTACCCAGCAGTAGCAGTATTAAAAACGCGATCTTATTTGAATTTAGCTTAATCACAGGTAACCTCATTATCATGACACTCCGAGCTTCCCGATAGATAGGCTTGAATGTTTTGGGCGGTTGTTTCAGCAATGTGTGATAACGCCTCTTGCGTAAAATAAGCTTGATGCCCTGTAATCAAGACATTGTGGAAAGTCAGCAAACGCTCAAAGGCATCGTCTTGAATAATTTCACAAGAGTGGTCTTCAAAAAACAAAGCACCCTCTTTTTCATAAACATCCATCCCCAAATAACCAATCTGTCCAGATTTCAGTCCAGAAATCAAAGCCGGGGTATCCATTAAAGCGCCACGTCCAGTATTAACTAGCATCACTCCGCGCTTCATTTTAGCGATACTGTCCGCATCAATCAGATGGGTTGTCTCATCCGTTAACGGACAGTGTAGTGTGATAATATCTGAGTCGGTAAAAACCTGTTCCAGAGGCACTTGCTTAATGCCCATCTCCGCACAAGCAGAACAGTCATAAGGATCATAAATCAAAACATCGCAACCGAAGGCCTTAAGCATTTTACCGACTAAACGACCAATGCGGCCAGCGCCAACAATCCCGACCGTTTTATCATGCATGTCAAAACCGAGCATACCATTCAGAGAGAAGTTACCCTCTCTGACTCGGTTATAAGCTCTATAGAGCTTACGATTCAAAGCCAACATTAAGCCCACTGTATGCTCTGCGACAGCATAGGGAGAATATGCTGGCACGCGCATAACTCGAATGCCGAGTTTTTTTGCGGCATCGACATCGACATTATTAAAACCGGCGCATCTCAGCGCAATCATCTTGGTTCCGCCCTCAGCCAGAATGGCCAATATTTTTTCGTCAAGACGATCATTCACAAATGCGCTGACTACTTCCGCTCCCTGCGCGTAGGCAATGGTATCGAGGTCAAGAGGAATCTCGAGATACAGAGTTTCCCAGTCGGCCTCCACCACTCGACATAACGCCTGCTTGTCATAAGGTTTTGCACTGTAAGCGACAATTTTCATATGCACATCTCCACGATCACCTAATCTTTATAAACGACAGCTCGATCTCTACCTTGTAATTTAGCTTGGTAAAGTGCGTCATCTGCTTTTCGGTAAAGTTCATTCATTGACTTAATATCTCTAGCTTTAGCCGAAAAAATTCCTATAGAGATGGTTATATACTTTTCTGGCGCAGATTTCGAGTGCTCAATTTGTAAAGACTTTATAAACCCCGTTAAATCTCTTAACCACTGCTCAGCAACCGCGATATCATCTGAAGCAAAAATACCTGCAAACTCTTCCCCCCCAAGACGAAAAACCAAGTCATCGACTCTTTTGACATAAGTTTTAATTGTCGAGGCGATTTTAATTAAAGCCTCATCTCCGGCAACATGACCGAACTCATCGTTATAAAGTTTAAAGTGGTCGATATCTATTATGAAAAAAGTCAGATAATTATTTGTGCGCTCATGGGTCGCAATCATCAAATCACATACTTCCAACATGTAACGGCGATTGTATAGATTAGTCAAACTATCGATATTGGATAAATGAGTGAGCTCCTCGATATAGGTTTTTTCTCTTTTTCTCTTTTCAACAATTCTTTCATTGAGTTCGGTATAGGCATAATCGACAACCGAGGCTAAGGCTAGAGATAGCACAGAGGCCAAAACCAGCCTAAACACACTTAAGTCTGAAAGATAAAAGTTTTCCCCGCGCCCCAGACCGCTGCTGGCAGCCAATAAAACAATCAGATAAAACAGCACCATGTAGTAAAACCCTGCCTTTCGACCGATCACCGCCACGACAGCAAATGGAATCACCAACATCCAAACCAAACTATACTCTCTGACTTCATTAATCATGTAATAGAAGCTAAAAAATACCAGTGTCGTTAAAACTAATAAATGGCTGATAAACCCCATTTTTTTGGTCCGATATAAATGAAATAAAAGCCCCATAATCCATAGGACAGCAATACTATTTATCAAAGCGTTATAAGAGGAGTTCGTAATAAACAAATGAAGGAAAATAAAGACTGACAAAACGATCGCATTGAAAACAATAATTGCAGCAACTAACAGCTGTCTGTAAGCCTGGGTAGTGTTTAGAATTCTGTGTCATTTATTTATGATAACCATAAAAGGAATGAC
>CAZJPO010000061.1:0-11591 GCA_964547865.1 uncultured Thiosulfatimonas sp. | reverse complement strand
CAAATGCGGGCTAAAAAACTCCCAATGGTGGTTGATTTAAGAGATGAATCTGATCATGAGAACCCGGTTCGTTTTGTTATTGAGTTGCGCTCGAAGCGTGTCGATGTGGAAACCGCGATGCTGCATTTGTTTGCAACAACGGATCTAGAAAAGAGTTACCGCGCTAATTTTAATGTCATAGGTTTGAATGGCAGACCACAGGTAAAAAACCTCAAAGCCATTTTGCAGGAGTGGTTGATCTACCGTACCGAAACGGTTCGCAGAAGACTGCAATATCGTTTGGATAAGGTCTTAGCTAGATTACATATCTTAGATGGGATGTTGATTGCCTTCTTAAATATTGATGAAGTTATTGCGATTATTCGTGAGGAAGATAAACCGAAGCCCGCTTTAATGGAACGTTTTGGCCTGACCGATATTCAAGCTGAAGCGGTTTTGGAACTGAAGTTACGCCACTTAGCACGCCTAGAAGAGCTGAAAATCCGCACTGAGCAAGCTGAGCTTGAGGCAGAGCGTAAGAAGTTGGAACAGATTCTTGGCAGTGAAGCTCGCTTGAAGACTCTGGTCAAAAAAGAGCTGTTAGCAGACGCAAAAGAGTTTGGTGATGAACGTAAGTCACCCTTAATTGAAGGTCGATCTGCTCAGGCACTCAGTGAACAAGACTTATTACCTTCCGAGCCCGTCACTGTGGTCTTATCCGAAAATGGTTGGATCCGTGCCGCGAAAGGTCACGATATAGATGGTCAGGCATTGGGCTACAAGTCGGGAGATAGTTTCTGTGCACAGGCCAGTGGCCAGAGCCGTCAAATGGCGGTCTTCATTGACTCTACGGGTCGGTCTTATTCACTTTCTGCGCACAGCTTGCCTTCTGCAAGATCACATGGAGAGCCTTTAACCGGTAGATTAAACCCACCGGCGGGCAGTTCGTTTACACAAGTGTTGATGGGGGCGCCGAGTGATAAGATTGTGATGTCCTCAAGCGCTGGTTTTGGTTTTGTAACCAAAATTGAAAATTTATATGCCAAAAATAAAGCGGGTAAAACCTCGATTTCCTTGCCTGGTGATAGTGAAGTTTTAACCCCTAAACCTGTCAGTGATAATCAGTGGATCATGGTTGTCACTTCTGAACCGAGAATGCTGGTCTTTAAGGTGGAAGAGTTACCTGAACTGGCAAAAGGTAAAGGTAATAAACTGATCCAGTTACCGAAAGGTGAAATGGTTCGGGCCATTCTCTGCTTCGATGAAGGCCAAAAAGTCGTGGTTCAGGCGGGTAAATATGAAAAAGTATTTGGTCCCTCTGCCATCGAAGAAGCCTTTGCAAGCCGCGCCAAAAAAGGTATTGTCCTACCTCGAACGTTAAGGAAAACGACCGATCTCTTTACGGCTGAGTAAAGGCTTTTCTCAAGAGCAGCCAACTGTAGAGTTGGCTGCGTGTTTTCTTACACATATTCCATGACCTACCTTAACTTACATTGTTTATACAAACTGTTGGTATAGCTGTTGCTTTGGGTTAACTGTTTAGTTTAGGGGTCAGTTTGCTGACACCTTATACGTAATCAAGATTTTTTGCCGATGTAACCCTTGCAAAATGGAGCGCATCGGCCAGTTTAATCATTTTAAGTGAAACTTATGTTTGCAAAGCCTTTTGGTATTTTAATTATTACTCTTAGCTTTTTTGGTGGGTTCCTGTTAATGGGAGGCAACTTAGCCTCTCTTTGGCACCCTTCGGAGCTTGTGGTTATTTTAGGTATTGGTCTAGGTGGCTTTTTGGCGGCGACTCCAGTCTATGTTTGGATGCGAACACTTCATTTTCTGGGGCGTTACTTCACCGGAGAGAAGGTTTCAAAACAGCTGTATGCTGATACCTTGGGCTTGTTAGAGGAGTTGGCTAGACTGTCGCGTTCATCAGGTGTCTTGGCGCTTGAAAAACATATTATCAGCCCAGAAAATAGTCCGATTTTTAACCATTACTCTGCGGTGATGAAGCACAAAGAGTTGAAGAAATTTATCATTGATAACTTTAGCTATCTGCTACTGAACCCGCCTGCAACACAGAATTTTAGTCACCATTTAGAGAATCAAATCTACGATATTGTCGACTCTATGGGGGAAGTGCCTAAAGCGGTCGGTAAAGTCGGTGATTGGATGCCAGGGTTTGGTATTGTTGCCGCGGTCATGGGGGTTATTCTGACCATGGAGCTTCTAGGTGGTGAGATGGACGTGGCAAAAATTGGTCTGGCAATTGGTGCCGCTCTTGTCGGAACCTTAACCGGGGTCTTGGTTGCGTTTGCCGTCATCGCACCTTTTGTTCACGCTGTTGAGGTGATGATTCGCCAAGATAAGTCTCTTTTTGAAATGACCGCTTCATTTCTGTCTGCCTACGCAAATGGCGTGTCGCCAAACCTTGCTGTAGAGATCGGGCGTCAACGAGTGCCGCCTGAGTTTGAGATTCCAAGGGATTCGGAGTAGTAATATGATGATTCCATCGAGTAGGGTTGCTTAATATGTCAGGTCGAAGAGGTGGGCATGATGAAGGTGGTGCGCACGGTGGTTCTTGGAAAATAGCGCTTGCCGATTTGATGACGGTGTTGATGGTGTTCTTTTTGGTGATGTGGTTAACATCCATCATTGAGCCCGAACAGCGTCAGGCTTTTATTGATAGTGTGACTGGAGAACAGCCTGTAGGGACCGAAATTCAGGATGATCAAATGAAGCCGCCTCAAGAGACGTTAATTGATCTTGAAATGAAACCGCCCGTTTCAAAGGTTGAAATTGAAGATGCTTTGAAAGAGGTTGACCCTAAAGATATTCAAGTTGAGGAAACGCCTGAGTTTACGATTATTACGCTGCGTTCCGACAGTTTTTTTGAGAGTGGGCGCGCGACGATCAGTGATAAAACCAGAGAGAATTTAGAAACCTTGGGCGAGACCCTCGCTGGAAGGGTACAGCCGCTTACCATTACGGGTTATACCGATAATGTTCCTATTAGCAACTTCCAATTTCCCTCCAACTGGGAACTGTCAGCGGCTCGTGCCGCCACAGTGGCACGAACTTTTATCTATATGGGATTAGAAAAGAGACTGGTCACTATTTCAGGTAAGGGTGACAATGATGAAGTGACTTCAAATGCGACGGCTTATGGTCGCTCACTTAATCGACGCGTCATTATTAAGGTCGATAAACGCCCTCAGGCCGCTATTGATGCCAGCTAACTGGCACCGTTTTTTTTTCAAAAAAATCAATCTGTCTCGGACTCAGAACAGTGTCGACACTTGGGATCTTTTTTGAGATTCAAGGTTCTAATCATCATGGTATAAGCATCCATAATCATCAGCTTTCCTGTGAGGGTTGGCAAGTCCAATAAGGCTTTAATGGCTTCGATCGCTTGCATGGAACCGACCATTCCAACCACTGGGGACAAGACGCCATTTTGGCTGCAGGTGAGTTCCTGTCCAGAATCTTCTGGGTATAAGCACTGGTAGCATGGACTGCCCGGTTTGCGGAAATCATAGGTGGACAGTTGTCCCTCCCAGCGGATGGCCGCACCAGAAATGAGCGGTTTTTTATGCTGATAGCAAGCTCGGTTTAATGAAAAGCGAGAAACAAAATTGTCCGTGCAGTCCAAAACGATATCTGCCTTTTCAATCAGGGCTTTAGCCTCATCTTCACTTAATTTTTCCGTGATGACTTCAAGCTCAATATGATGATTTAAAGCTTGTAGGTTTTGCTGTGCAGAGATAGCCTTGGGCTGGCCAATATTGGCTTCACGATGAACGATTTGGCGCTGTAAATTGGAATCATCCACTTCATCAAAGTCGACTAGTGTTAGCTTGCCAATCCCTGCTGAAGCGAGGTAAAGAGAGGCCGGAGATCCCAGACCGCCTAAGCCAAAGATAACGGCGTGCGACTGGCTGAGTTTTAGCTGGCCTTCATAGTCGATTTCAGGCATCAAAATTTGACGACTATAGCGAGATAATTCGCTGTCTACTAATTCGGTTTTATTATGATTCATGAGCGTTATTCTCTTGAGACGGTGTATATTGACCTAAAGTCACTCTTGGGTTGTTTCCAAGATCTTTTTTCAACTGGATATTCTGAAAACCATTTTCTTTGAAAATTTCGGCAACCTGTTCAGCTTGATTATAACCATGTTCAATACATAACCAGCCCGTTGTTGAAAGGTGTTCTACAGCTAATTTGGCAATGGTTCTAATGTCATCTAATCCATCCATGCCTGAGGTTAAGGCGGTAATGGGTTCAAAGCGAACGTCTCCTTGCGCAAGATGTGGATCGCTCTCCTCAATATAAGGCGGGTTGGAGACGATGCAATCAAATGTGCAGTTTGCTAATTCATCGAACCAGTTACTTTGAATAAGTTTGATGTTGAGGTTTAGGTTTTTAGCATTTTCTTCTGCGACGGCAAGTGCTTTGGCGCTCTGGTCAAGCGCTGAAATGTGGGAGCTGGCTAGCTCAGATTTAAGCGCCAAAGCAATGGCTCCGGTTCCTGTGCCTAGGTCGACTATATAGGGTTTGCTGGGTAGGGGCAGGGCTAAGACGGCTTCAATAAGGGTTTCGGTGTCGGGTCTAGGGATAAGGGTGTCGGGGGAGACTTTGAGATTGAGTCCCCAGAATTCACGGTAACCAACAATATGAGCAATAGGGTGGCCATCGAGCCTTTTTTGTAGCAGTTCGGTGAAGGTTCGAATTTCTTTGGAATTCAGTTCTTTATCTGACCAAGTAAAGAGATAGGTACGGTCTTTTCCCAGGCAGAAGGCGAGCAGGAGTTCCGCATCCAATTTTGGGCTGTCGGTTACTTCTGCTTCAGAGAGTTGTTTTTGTGCCGATAAAACTACACTCTCTATGCTTGAGCCGCTATTTGTCTGCATCCTAATGTCTTAATTCTTGGTCGCTTGAACTATGCGGTATCTTCGTTCAATGCTGCTAATTGCTCAGCTTGGTGTTCCTGTACGAGAGGATTGACTACGTTATCTAAGCCACCAGACATGACTTCGTCAAGTTTGTACAGAGTTAGATTAATACGGTGATCAGTGACTCGGCCTTGCGGATAGTTATAGGTACGGATACGATCTGAGCGATCACCGGTTCCAACCAGACTCTTGCGCTCTTGAGCAATTTCAGCTTGATGCTTTTGTTCGCGCTCATCCATGATTCGTGCCGCCAATAATGACATGGCGCGGGCGCGGTTTTTGTGTTGTGAGCGTTCATCTTGACACTCCACCACTGTCCCGGTGGGCAAGTGAGTAATTCGGATAGCAGAGTCGGTTTTGTTAACGTGCTGTCCACCCGCCCCTGAGGCGCGGAAAGTGTCGACTCTTAAGTCTGCTGGATTGAGCTCAACTTGCTCTACATCTGGCGCTTCGGCCATTATTACTACGGTTGCCGCAGAGGTGTGAACGCGTCCTTGAGTTTCTGTTGCGGGTACGCGTTGAACTCGGTGTGCACCCGATTCAAACTTTAGTTGAGAGTAGGTGCCTTCGCCAATGACGCGAGCGATAATCTCTTTATAACCACCGTGTTCACCTTCATTACTGTTAATGACCTCTACCTTCCATTTCATTTTTTCAGCAAAGCGGCTGTACATTTTGAACAAATCACCTGCAAAGATCGCCGCTTCATCTCCACCGGTTCCTGCACGGATCTCGAGGAAGGTGTTGGCATTATCGCGCGGATCTTTTGGCAGCATCATGACTTGAAGGTCGTCTTGGAAACCCACAATCATTTTTTCCAGACCTGGTAGTTCTTCCTGCCCCATTTCTTTTAGGTCAGGATCCCCCGATTTAATCATGTCTTTTGCTTCTTCTAAATCGGCTTCTGTAGAAATGAAGTCATTGAAGATTTCAACAATTGGCGTGATTTGGGCGTGCTCTTTGGTCAGTGCCATAAATCTTTTTTGATCGCTAATGATTTCTGGATCAGACAGCAGGGCGTTGACCTCATCTAGACGTTCGACTAAATGTTCTAGTTTTGTGCGGATAGATTGTTTCACGGTTTAATACTCATTTATAAATAGGGATTACAGCAGAAAAAGAGGGCTAAAAATAGCTAAGGTTTAGCGTCGTTTTTTTCTGCTTCGCACAGGAGTAAGATTTCTGCAGCTTCAATCAGCTGTTTGTTGCCTTCTGTGCCTGCTAAGTTCAGTTGTTTGGTCGGGGTGTGGATTAGGCGGTTGGTGAGTTGGTTCGCCAGCCTTTTAATAATCTCTTCCGCTTCTACGCCTTGTTCAAGTTGGTGAATGGCATGTTCCATTGCAGCTTCTTTAATATCCATGCACTGTTGACGGTAGGATTGAATCACGGGTTTGGTTTGCTCTGCCGCATTTAACAGGTTTTGGAAGTGCTCCGCTTGCAGAGTAATAATCTCTTCGGCTTCCAATGCCGCGGTTTGGCGAGATTGCTTGTTGCTTTCAATGATCTCTTGCAGATCATCAACCGTATAGAGATAGACATTGTTGAGATCGCTGATACTCGATTCGATATCTCGAGGGACAGCAATGTCCACCATAAAAATAGGGCGGTTCTTACGTTTTTTCAGCGCCTGTTTGACAGAGGCCTGCTTTAGAATCGGTTCAGGGCTTGCGGTAGAACCGATGACAATATCGGATTCGTGAAGGTGTGCTTCGATCTCATCTAGACTAATACCATAACCACCAATCATCTCTGCCAGGGCATGGGCTTTTTCATAAGTGCGGTTAGCAATAATCATATTGCCAATATTACTCTCTTTTAAGTGGCGGGCGACCAACTCAATAGTTTCGCCGGCACCCAGTAGAAGTGCCGTTTGGTTTGAGAGGTCTCCAAAGAACTGCTTGGAAAGAGAGACGGCTGAAAATGCGACCGAAATAGGGCTGTTACCAATCGATGTGTCAGTACGAACCTGTTTGACGGTCTTAAAGATATGTTGAAACAGGTTTTCAAGGACTTGGTGCACGCTCTCTGCTTTGTGGGCGTGGTTATAGGCGTCTTTAATTTGTCCAAAGATTTGTGGTTCGCCGAGCACTAATGAGTTTAATCCGCTGGCAACACGCATAATGTGTTTGACGGCTTCGAGCCCTTCATGGGTATACAGATAAGGGGTCAGTGAATCAGTACTTAAATTAAAGAAAGTATGAAGCCAGGATTGAATGTCTTCTGAACAAGCGTCCTCTTTAAGGATGCAGTAGAGCTCGGTGCGGTTACAGGTCGAGAGAATGATGCTTTCAGAAATGAAATTTTGCGCTTTTAATTCACCTATGGCTTGCAAGACGGATTCGTCTGAAAATGAAACCGTTTCACGGATTTCGACCGGCGCTGTTTCGTGGTTTACACCAAGCGTACATAGTTTCATAGTTTAAAGACTTTACCCATTCCGCAGATATACCAAACGACCGTATCGGTTTAATAGTGCCAAAGAGGCGTAATTTTGCTAAAAAAACGGTTTAATTGCAAGTTTTTGAGAAAAAATGAAGAGCCTTGAGTATCACAAAATGTAGTCACAATTGTCGGCGGTTTTAATCGGCTTTATATCGACTATTTTTTAGGGTTTTGGTTTTAAATGTGAATGCAGCCGTGCAAAGGCATAATAAATACCCTAGAATGGTGAAAAGATAATGGCTACACAGGGTCTATATATAAATATAGAGACTAAGGATTAGGAGTCTACAGTTAATGCTTTGGCGGGTGCTTAGAAAAATAAATTCCATTCAGGTGGCTTTTGCGCCAAGTTTATCCTTGGCGTGTAAAAAAGTGTTAAAGCGTTTGCTCGGTCTAGTCAGTATTGTGTCTTTACCTTTTATACTTTCATCTTGTTCGGCTTTAATTGAAAAGTCGAGCGATTCAGAAGGGACAAAGTCTGAGCAGGTTTCTCAGACCAAACAGTCCGAAACATCGAAAGTAAAAAAAGCGTCACGCCCAGAAGAAAAAGAACTTCTACTCAGCTCACAGGAAATGTTCCAAATTATGGCGGCTGAGATGATGTTAAAAAGAAAACAACCTCAACTGGCTTTCACTGCGCTCTACCCCGTAACCGAAAGGGTGAGAGATCCTGAATTGGCCAAGCGCCTGTTTCATATCGCTATGGCGACCTATCACCTTCAAAGTATAGAAGCGGCGACACATTTATGGCGTGATATCGCACCAGAGTCAGCCACGGCATGGCGTGCTTCTTTTATTCTTTCATTGCGAAAAGGTTTGGTGGATCAAGCGATGATTGAATGGGATACCTTCCAAAAGCTTTCTAAGTCTGGTCTACAGAGTGACTTGGTTCTGACAGCAACTAAGGTCAGCAGTGCTGTACCTGAAAAATATGGTATTGAGTTTTTTGAGCGTTTAATTAAAGAGTACCCTATTGAATGGACGGCGCATTATGGTCTGGGTGCCGTAGGCGCGGTCTACCAGAATGCAGATGTTGGAATCGGTGCGCTGGAAAGAGCTCGCGATCTGCTGGAGCAAAAAAATGATGACTCCTATGCCCTTATTCACAGTTTGCTGTCTAAGCTTTATTTAAATGTTAAACCTGCTCAAAAAGGGATTGATGCCTTAACGCCTTATCTGGAAAACAACCCTTCAGATCTTTTGGTTCAGGAACGGGTGGCACGACTTGAAGTTCAAGCCAAGTTGTATGATGCTGCTGAAAAGCGTTATCAATATATCGTTGACCAGGAACCCGAAGCTTATACTTCGATCTTTTCTCTAGGTTTATTACAGTTAGAACGTAGAGATTATGAAAAGGCTGCAAAAAATCTTCATAAGGTTGCGAATCGCAAAGGTTATCAAACCGCAGCTTATTATTATCTGGGAATCCTGTATCAAGAAACAGAGGATTACGCTAAGGCCAGAGAGTACTTAAATCGGGTGTTAGATACCAACTATGCTTTGGATGCAACCCTTCATCTTGCAGAAATCCTCTTCATAGAAGACGATCGTGCAGAGGCCGATCGGTTACTGAATGCTTTAAAAGTTGAAAAAATATCAGACCAAATCAAAATTATTCGTGCAAAATCGATCTTGGCAAACAGTGCCGGTGAAGTTGAAGAAGCGATTAAATATTATGACGAGGCGCTGGTCTTAGAACCGAATAATTCCGCGGTCTTAAAAGCTCAATCCGTCCTGTTTTATAATTCTAAACGCTATTCTGAGTATGAAGATATTCTTCTTAAGTTGGTTAAGATGGATCCTAATGACAGTGATAGTCTGAATGCACTAGGTTATTTTTATGTTGAGAGCCAAAAAAACTTGGATGAGGCCTTTGAGCTTCTAACCCGAGCACTAGAAATTGCTCCCGATAGTTTTTTTATACTTGATAGTATGGGGTGGTATTACTATCAGGTTGGGCAATATGGCCGCGCTTTGAAATATTTAGAGAGAGCCTTTGATAAGGTAAAAGATAAAGAAGTGTTTGTACATATGATTGCCGCATACTGGGCAAATGGTGAACAAGAAGAAGCGCAGCGCCTTTGGGAAGAATATCGAAGTGATTTCAATGAGAACCGTCAGGTTCAAAATATTATCAATGACTTAGAACGAGGCCTTGTGAAGTAAGGATCGTAATATTGCATTTTTTTGCAAAGTTCAATTTTTTTTCTTGAACTTAAAGGAAATAAGTGGATAATACGCACCTGTCTTTAACGACACGATATTACAGGGCTGTGGCCAAGTGGTAAGGCATCTGGTTTTGATCCAGTGTACCGCAGGTTCGAATCCTGCCAGCCCTGCCAATATCCCCCTTATTCTCAAGTCATTTTTTTCCTCGAACAGGAGTGCCATAAATGGCTCATAAAAATGTAATGATTTTTGCAGGCAATGCAAATGTCAGTCTCGCCGAGAAAATCTCTCAATATTTAGATATCCCACTTGGAAATGCCGATGTTGGCCGTTTTAGTGACGGTGAAATCATGGTAGAGATTAAAGAATCTGTTCGTGGTCAAGATGTCTATGTACTTCAACCGACTTGTACACCAGAGCCAGCTGTTAATTTGATGGAAATGCTGGTAATGATCGATGCGTTAAAGCGTGCATCGGCAGCAAGAATTACAGCGGTTATTCCATATTATGGTTTTGCTCGCCAAGATCGCCGCCCATACTCAGCACGTGTGCCTATTACCGCTCGTCTATCAGCAGACATGATTACTGCTGCAGGTGCTAATCGCGTGGTAACGGTTGATTTGCACTCAGATCAAATCCAAGGTTTCTTTGATATCCCGGTTGATAATATCTATGGTTCTCCACTGTTGGTGGATGACATGCAAAAGAGTTATAACTTAGAAAATGTCACGATTGTTTCGCCAGATATGGGTGGTGTTGTTCGCGCAAGAGCCGTAGCCAAGGCGATCAATGCTGATATGGCGATTATCGATAAGCGTCGCCCGAAAGCCAATGTGGCTAAGGTGATGAATATCATTGGTGATATTGAAGGTCGCGACTGCATTATTATCGACGATATGGTCGATACTGCTGGAACGCTATGTAAAGCCGCTGATGCTCTAATGGAGCGCGGTGCAAACAGCGTATCTGCTTATGTGGTTCACGCGGTGCTTTCTGGGCCAGCTGTTGAAAATATTCAAAACTCTGTTCTAAAAGAGTTAGTGGTGACAGATTCAATTCCAGAAACAGAAGAAGCCAGAGAGTCTGGTAAGATTCGTCGTGTTAGTATCGCTGAGATGCTGGGTGAGACGATTCGTCGAGTTAACTTAGATGAGTCGGTGACGGCTTTGATGAAGCACTAATAATTAGCACCGTTTAGAGTATCACTTTCCTTAAAAAGCACCTTTCAAAGGTGCTTTTTTATTTCTGGGTTCCGTTTTTATAATCGCCAATAATTTCAAGCTGATAGAACCGTTTTTCAGAAAAAAAGACTGGCAATTTATCCACTTTTGAGTATAATTCCCGCTTCCCCCGTGTTTGGTCGCGAACATGGGTCGATTTAAATGAGCATGTGTATTACTTTAAGTGCGTTAAATGTACGCCAACACATTGCATTATTCGGAGAATAAAAATGAGCCAAAATTGGACAGCAGAAATCCGTACTGAAGAAGGGAAGGGTGCGAGCCGCCGTCTTCGTCATACGGGTCGTGTACCAGCAATTATCTACGGTGCAGGTAAAGATGCCGTTTCTGTATCTTTCGCAGGAAACGAAATTAAAAAAGCATTTGAAAACAACGATACTTTCAACTCAGTTCTAAGCATCGAAATCGCTGGTGCAGATACTGAGTCAGTTGTTGTTAAAGACGTTCAGCGTCACCCTGCAACAAACGATGTATCACATATCGATCTACAGCGCGCTGGTGCAGATAACAAACTTGTTAAGAAAATCCCTCTTAACTTCACGGGTCAAGAGGCTGCTCCTGGTGTGAAGATGGGTGGTCTAATGTCTTTCCTACAAGCGACTGTTGAAGTCAGCTGTTTAGCGAAAGATCTACCAACTAAGATCGATGTTGATGTTTCTGGTATGGAAGCTGGAACTTCTATGCGTCTTTCTGAGCTTTCAGTACCAGCGGGTGTTCAAATCACAGCTTTGACACACGGTAATACTGACTACGACCAAGCGGTTGTTAACATTGGTAAGCCAAAGCGTAAAGCGTAAAGCGTAAAAGTTAA
>CAZJPO010000060.1:0-11601 GCA_964547865.1 uncultured Thiosulfatimonas sp. | reverse complement strand
GCCAAAGCGCATTCGCCTTGTATTATCTTTATCGATGAAATCGATGCTGTCGGTCGAAGCCGTGGCACAGGAATGGGCGGTGGTAACGATGAGCGTGAGCAAACGCTTAACCAAATGCTGGTTGAAATGGATGGTTTTGAAGGTCATGAAGGGATTATCGTTATTGCTGCGACAAACCGTGCTGACGTGCTTGACCCTGCTTTACTGCGTCCGGGACGTTTTGACCGTCAGGTAACGGTAGGTCTCCCTGACATTCGTGGCCGTGAACAAATTCTTAAAGTTCACATGCGTAAAGTACCTTTGGCTGAAGATGTCGTCCCCTCTTATATTGCTCGTGGTACGCCAGGTTTCTCTGGTGCAGATTTGGCTAACTTGGTGAATGAGGCAGCACTGTTTGCTGCCCGTGAAAATTCAAAACTGGTGACGCAGAAACACTTTGAAAAAGCGAAAGACAAGATCTTGATGGGTGTTGAGCGTAAGTCAATGGTTATGAGTGAGAAAGAGCGTCGTATGACGGCCTATCATGAAGCGGGTCACGCCATTGTGGGTTGGATTGTTCCTGAGCATGACCCGGTTTATAAAGTCAGTATTATGCCGCGTGGTCGTGCCCTTGGGGTGACGATGTATCTGCCTGAAGAAGATAGTTACAGTTATTCTAAACGCAAGCTAGAAAGTCAGTTGTCTAGCCTTTATGGTGGACGTATTGCTGAAGAGTTAATTTACGGCGAAGACGCCGTCACCACTGGGGCGAGTAATGATATTGAAAGAGCGACTTCAATTGCACGCAATATGGTTACCAAGTGGGGGCTTTCTGATCACTTAGGTCCTCTGATGTATGAAGAAGATGACAATGGTAGTTTCATGGGGTCTTCAAGAAATGCGAATGTTTCAGGAGAGATCTCGAAGCAGATTGACGAAGAGATCCGTATGCTTATAGATCGCAATTATGAGCGCGCTACACAAATTTTGAAAGATCACTCAAAAGAGCTTGAGGAAATGACCGAGGCTCTAATGAAATATGAGACGATTGATTCAGATCAAATTAAAAATATTATGGAGGGTCGCCCAGCAGGTGAGCCGCAAGACTGGATGGACCGTGATGATAATGATGCGGACGCTGAAGCATCTGGTTCTGACGATGAAGTAGAAGTAGCCAAATCAGATCCTGAAGAGATGGTTCAGGATGATTTGAGTGGAGATTCTTCTGATTCTGATGCGGGTGAACCCAAGTTGCATTAATTACCCGATAAAATTTGGTATAATTCTGGCCAAAATCGAAAAACCCCGTTATCGGGGTTTTTTTTTGGAAATGAAGCATGTTTGATCTACAAGCAAAATTGTTAAAAAACGCTCAAGAGAAGCCCGGTATGCCTTTGGTGATGGGGGTCTTGAACGTGACACCTGATTCCTTCTCTGATGGTGGCCAGTTTCAACAGATGGATACGATTGAAAGGCGTGTCCAGCAGATGGTTGAAGAGGGTGTTGATATTATCGATGTTGGCGGAGAGTCGACACGCCCTGGGGCTGATAAAGTGTCTTTGGACGTCGAGTTGGGAAGGGTTGCGCCTGTTATTCATTGGATCTCCGAGCGGTTTGACGTACCGGTCTCGATTGATACATACAAAGCTGAAGTCATGCAGGAGGCAATTAAGCAGGGGGCGGACATTGTTAATGATGTTAATGCCCTTCAAGCTGAAGGAGCGATTGAACTGGTTGCGGAGACTGGCGTCACGACTTGCTTGATGCACAAGAAGGGCAGCCCTAAAGACATGCAGAAGGCGCCGGAGTACGGTGATGTTGTCGAGGAAGTTATTCAGTTTTTGATTGATCGGGCTGAGGCTTGTCAAGTGCTTGGTGTTGAAAAAAATAGAATTATTCTTGATCCCGGATTTGGTTTTGGCAAGACTTTAGCGCATAATACCGAGCTGTTTTCTGAGATGGATCGTCTAGTTGAGGAGGGTTATCCGCTCCTAGTTGGCGTTTCGCGCAAGCGAATGATAGGGGAGATCCTAAATGGCTTGCCTGTGGAAGAGAGGGTTCATGGAAGTGTCTCTGCTGCGGTTCTAGCCGGGTTAAAGGGCGCTCAGATTGTCCGTGTGCACGACGTCGCGCCTACGGTTCAAGCCTTAAAAACTGTGTCTTATCTACTGTAATACGTTGGGAAAGAGCTATGCAAAAGAAATACTTTGGTACTGATGGAATTCGCAACCGCGTAGGTTCTGGCATGATTAGTCCCGATCAGGTTTTAAAGCTGGGTTGGGCAACGGGTAAGGTGATGAGTGCCCGTGGACAGAAAACGGTCATGATTGGTAAAGATACTCGTATTTCAGGTTATATGTTCGAGTCTGCTTTAGAGGCAGGGTTTATTGCGGCTGGAATAGATGTTATTTTGCTGGGCCCGATGCCGACTCCGGCAGTCTCTTATCTAACCCAAACCTTTAGGGCGGATATGGGGATTGTTATTAGTGCTTCGCACAATCCTCATCACGACAACGGTATTAAGTTTTTCTCGGCTGACGGAAAAAAGATCAGCGATGAAATGGAGTTTGCGGTTGAAGAGGCGTTTGAAGGTGAGATGGTCGTAGTTCCATCAGAGTCTCTGGGTAAAGCGAGACGCATAGATGATGCACCTGGACGCTATATTGAGTTTTGTAAGAGTACCTTCTCTTCTAAAGAAAAATTAGATCAGTTTAAAGTGGTTCTAGATTGCTCCCATGGCGCCACTTATCATATTGCCCCGCATGTCTTTCAAGAGCTGGGTGCAGACGTGATAACGATCGGTGCCGAGCCAAATGGGATAAATATTAACCAAGATTGTGGTGCGACTCATACGGAAATGTTGCAGGCAGAAGTGGTTCGCCATCAGGCCGATGTTGGAATCGCATTTGATGGGGACGGTGACCGTGTCATGATGGTTACTTCTGATGGACAGTTGGTGGATGGGGATCTCATTATCTATCTATTAGCAAGTTACTGCAAAGAACCTGTTGAAGGTGTGGTCGGTACGGTGATGAGCAATCTTGGGGTTGAAAAAGCCCTGCAGGATAAGGGGGTGGCTTTTGAGCGTACCTCTGTTGGTGATCGCTATGTCATGGAGCGCCTTGTAGAAAAGAATTGGATATTTGGGGCTGAGCCATCTGGTCATGTGCTCTGTCTCGATAAAATTACGACCGGCGATGGCATTGTTGCAGCCTTACAGGTGATGGCGGCTTTGATTCGGTCGAAGAAAACACTCGCTGAAGTGGTTGCAGAGGTTGAAATGTACCCTTCAGTATTAAAAAACCAGCAAGTTGATGACGCTCAACGAATTATGGGTGGCTCTGTGCTAAAGTCTGCCATTGAAAAAGTTGAACAAAAATTGGCTGGAAAAGGGCGTGTTTTAGTTCGTGCTTCAGGCACGGAGCCTCTAATAAGAGTCATGGTTGAAGGTCAAGATAGGTCGGTAGTTGAAAGCATGGCTGATGAGCTTATTTCGGTAGTTAGATCAGAAATTTCATAAAAATGCAATCTTGTTTTTAAAAAAAGAAAAAGCTAATATTGTAGAACTTTTGTGTTGGAGAATAGTCAATGAGAAAACCATTCGTCGCAGGGAACTGGAAAATGCACGGTTCAAAAGCGTCAATCATGAGTTTGGTGACAGGCTTAAATGCTAAAACTGCTGAACTTGGTAATGTTGATGTTGCCGTTTGTCCACCAGCCATCTATATCGATTTTACGCAACGTGCGATGGATAATGCTCGTATCTGTGTTGGTGCACAGAATATGGCGGAAGAGCCGGTTCAAGGTGCATATACGGGTGAGATGTCAGTTGAGATGCTAAAAGATATGGGATGCCAATATGTCATTCTTGGTCACTCAGAGCGTCGTGCGATCTATGGTGAAACTGATGCACAAATTGCAGAGAAAGTTAAGGTCGCTTTAGCTTCTGGAATCGTACCAATTCTCTGTGTTGGTGAGACTCTAGAAGAGCGTGAGTCTGGTGTGATGGAAGAGGTCATTTCCGGGCAGTTGGACGCAGTGTTAAAGGCAGTTGGTATTGAAGGTTTTAACAATACTGTTATCGCATATGAACCTGTTTGGGCAATTGGAACAGGCGTAACAGCATCTCCGGAGCAAGCTCAAGAAGTCCACGCGTTTATTCGTGGCAAACTTTCTCAGCTAGATTCATCAGTCGCTGAAAGAGTTATCATTCAGTATGGTGGGAGCGTCAAACCAGGTAATGCGGCAGAGTTGTTCGGACAGCCGGATATCGATGGTGGCCTAATTGGTGGCGCTTCTCTCGATGCGGATGACTTTATCGCAATTTGTAAAGCGGCAGGATAAGACATGTTTGAAATTGTTTTAACAATACATCTAATTATTGCTCTACTACTTATCGGCTTGGTTTTGATCCAGCATGGTAAGGGAGCAGATGCTGGTGCCAATTTTGGTGGCGGCGGATCGTCTCAATCTGTGTTTGGAAGTGGTGGGTCAGCTACCTTTCTTTCACGCTTAACCGCAATTATTGCGACTGCTTTTTTTATCACAAGTTTAGTTTTGGCTTATATCGCCAATGAACAGGCTAAAGGTTATCAGAGTGTAACTAAACAAGCGCCAGTGGTTGAGACGCCAGCTGTACCAGAGGAAATTAAGGCGCCAGTTATTCCTGAATAAGGTTGAATATTAGCCGATGTGGTGAAATTGGTAGACACGCCACCTTGAGGGGGTGGTAGCGCAAGCTGTGGCGGTTCGAGTCCGCCCATCGGCACCAAATTTATGACATAGAGCACACAGATGCTCAATGTCGAACGGGTTGTTACATTGATGTAACAGTTAAACACTAGACGAGGTCGAAAACCAATGCTAGAAAACTATCTTCCAGTCCTAGTCTTTATCGCACTAGGGATCGGGTTCGGAGTAGGACCAATTTTGATTGGCTATCTACTGGGTCCACAAAAGCCAGATGCAGAGAAAAACTCTCCTTATGAGTGTGGTTTCGAGGCATTTGAAGATGCGCGTATGAAGTTTGACGTACGTTTCTATCTTGTAGCTATTCTATTTATCATTTTCGATTTAGAGATCGCATTCCTCTTCCCTTGGGCAATCGTATTGGATGAGATTGGCCTGTTTGGCTTATTGGCAATGGGCGTTTTCTTATCGCTTCTAGTGGTTGGCTTTATCTATGAATGGAAAAAAGGAGCGCTGGAATGGGAGTAGAAGGCGTTCTAAAAGAAGGGGTTGTTACCACCTCTGCAGATAAATTAATTAACTGGGCGAGAACAGGTTCTCTCTGGCCAATGACATTTGGCCTAGCCTGTTGTGCGGTAGAGATGATGCATGCCGGTGCATCGCGATATGACCTTGACCGTTTTGGAATTATTTTTCGCCCAAGTCCACGACAATCGGATGTGATGGTTGTTGCTGGGACTTTAGTCAATAAGATGGCACCCGCATTGAGAAAAGTATATGACCAAATGGCTGAGCCACGTTGGGTTATCTCAATGGGATCATGTGCTAATGGAGGCGGTTACTACCACTATTCATACGCAGTAGTAAGGGGTTGTGATCGAATTGTACCGGTAGATGTTTATGTTCCGGGTTGCCCTCCTACAGCTGAAGCACTTTTATACGGTATTGTTCAGCTTCAGAATAAAATCAAGCGAACCAATACGATTGCTCGCTAAATAAATAGAACACTTAATTTTATGAAACAGTCAGTATTAGATTTACAAACTAAAATTCAGAACGTCTTGGGTGCAGATGTGGTCGAATCTGTCATTGCACTGAACGAACTGACTATTGAGCTCAAACCTGAAACTGCTTTTGAAAACTTTAAAGTTTTACGTGATGAACTTCAGTTTGAACAGCTTATCGATCTCTGCGGGATTGATTATTTGGATTATGGTCAAGCCAACTGGGAAACCATGAGCGCACCGAACAAAGGCTTTAGTCGCGGCGTGTTTGATTTTGCTGAAGATGAATCAGATGATGATTCACTTAATATGCCGCGCCGATTTGCAGCGGTTTATCACTTGTTGTCAGTAGAGCATAACTTGAGGTTGAGAGTTAAGGTTTATCCAACCTCTACTGAACTTCCAACGGTAGACAGTGTGATCGACATCTGGAGTGTTGCAAACTGGTTTGAGCGTGAAGCTTTTGATTTTTACGGTATTTTGTTCGTTGGTCATCCTGATTTACGTCGAATCTTAACTGACTATGGTTTTGTAGGTCACCCATTGAGAAAGGACTTCCCTCTGACTGGGCATGTTGAAATGCGCTACGACGCAGAAAAAGGCCGCGTGGTGTATGAGCCCGTGTCAATTGAAAATCGCGTGAACGTTCCGCGAGTAATTCGTAAGCAAGCACCGGGCGAAGCATAGGTAGGATAGAAAATGGCTGAAATTCGTAACTATACACTTAACTTTGGTCCTCAGCATCCGTCTGCGCACGGGGTACTGCGTTTGGTACTAGAGTTGGACGGTGAGACGATTGTTCGTTCTGATCCGCATATTGGTCTACTGCACCGCGGTACGGAAAAACTTGCTGAATATAAACCATACAACCAATCTATCGGTTACATGGATCGCTTGGATTATGTCTCGATGATGTCGAATGAGCACGCTTATGTCATGGCGATTGAAAAGATGCTCGATATTGAAGTGCCAGAGCGTGCTCAATATATCCGTGTCATGTTTGATGAGATTACCCGTGTTCTGAATCACCTTATGTGGCTGGGTGCACACGCCCTCGATATCGGTGCAATGACCGTATTCCTTTATGCATTCCGCGAACGTGAAGATTTGATGGATTGCTACGAAGCCGTTTCTGGTGCTCGTATGCACGCCACATACTACCGCCCAGGTGGGGTTTATCGCGATCTTCCAGATAGCATCGCAAAATATGAAAAATCAAAGTGGACGAACGGTAAAAAATTAGATGAGTTGAACTCAACTCGTGAAGGGACTCTGCTTGATTTCATCGAAGCATTTACGGAGCGCTTCCCAGGCTATATCGATGAGTATGAAACACTGCTAACCGATAACCGAATCTGGAAGCAGCGTACAGTTGATATCGGTATTGTTTCTCCTGAGCGTGCGCTGCAGCTTGGTTTTACAGGCCCCATGTTACGCGGTTCAGGTATTGCGTGGGATTTGCGTAAGAAGCAGCCTTACGAAGTTTACGACAAGATGGATTTTGATATCCCGGTTGGCGTAACAGGTGACTGTTATGATCGCTATCTTGTGCGTATAGCAGAGATGCGTGAATCAAACAAAATTATCAAACAGTGTGTTAAGTGGCTTAAAGAAAATGATGGTCCTGTGATGAGTAGTGACAACAAAGTTGCACCACCATCGCGTGAAGATGCTAAGTCGAACATGGAAGCCTTGATTCATCACTTCAAACTGTTTACAGAAGGTTATACCGTTCCAGCCAGCGAAGTCTACTCTGCAGTCGAGCATCCAAAAGGTGAGTTTGGTATTTACATGGTCTCGGACGGGGCTAATAAACCATACAGAATGAAAATTCGTGCACCTGGGTTCCCCCATCTTGCATCACTAGATGAGATGGTTAAAGGGCATATGATCGCTGATGTTGTGTCGATCATCGGTACTCAGGATATTGTATTTGGGGAGGTCGATCGATGAGCTCAGCAATGAATTCAACAGATACCGCAAACTTCATTCAAGGTGACGTGAAAGCGCGTATCGACAAGTGGATTGCGAATTACCCAGAAGGTGAAAAGAAATCGGCAGTTATGCCTGCACTGCGTATCGTTCAGGAAACTCATCACGGCTATTTGACTGAAGACCTGATGAACCAGATTGCGGAGTATCTCGAAATTTCACCGATGGAAGTTTATGAAGTTGCGACTTTCTACGGAAACTATGAACACAAGCCGGTTGGTAAAACCAAACTGTGTTTGTGTAACAGTGTTTCTTGCATGTTACGCGGAAACGAAGAAATCTATGCGCACCTTAAGGAACGTCTTGGCGTTGGCCCTGGTGAAGTGACGCCAGATGGCAAGTTCTCTTGGAAGAAAGTCGAGTGTCTCGGTGCTTGTACTGGGGCTCCGATGATGCAGGTCGGTAAGGACTTCCATGAAGATCTGACCGTTGAAAAAATTGATATCCTGCTAGATGAGTGGAGTAAATAATGGTTCATCAGAATGAAAATGTTTACCGCTTAAACCATCTGGACAGACCTTGGGACTTAGATGTCTATGTCGCCAATGGTGGTTATGAAGTATGGAAAAAAGTACTGGCTGGTGAGTTAACCCCAGAAGAAATTATCGAAGAAGTTAAAACGTCAGGTATTCGTGGACGTGGTGGTGCAGGTTTCCCAACAGGGCTTAAGTGGAGCTTTATGAATCGCTTTGCACCGGGTCAAAAATACATCGTCTGTAACTCGGACGAAGGTGAACCTGGAACTTCTAAAGACCGTGATATTTTGCGATTAAATCCTCATGCCTTGGTTGAGGGGATGGCGATTGCCGGTTATGTCATTGGCGCAACTAAAGGTTACAACTACATTCGCGGTGAATTCTGGGAACCTTACAAGCGTTTTACGGCAGCGATTGATCAAGCGCGTGAAGCGGGCTTACTAGGTGATAATATCTTGGGTTCTGGTTTTGACTTTGACCTGTTTGCTCACTTGGGCGCGGGTGCCTATATTTGTGGTGAAGAGACAGCCTTGCTTGAGTCAATCGAAGGAAAGAAAGGTCAGCCTCGCTTTAAACCACCTTTCCCTGCAAGCTATGGTTTGTTCGGTCGCCCAACAACGATTAACAATACCGAGACACTGGCTTCGATTCCGATGATTTTGGCAGAGGGCGGCGAATGGTTTAGTGATCTAGGTGTTGAAAATGCCGGTGGAACTAAATGCTACACCGTCTCTGGCCATGTGAATAATCAGGGTGCTTTTGAAGTTCGCATGGGAACCCCTTTTAAAGATTTATTGGATCTAGCGGGTGGTATCTGGAAAGGCAGAAAGTTTAAGTGCACGATTCCAGGGGGTGCCTCGACGGCGATCATTCCTGCTGAAAAGGCCATGGAAATGACCATGGATTACGACGGCATCGCCAAAGCAGGTTCATTCTTGGGTGCCGGTTCGGTGATCATTATGGATGACCACACCGATATCGTAAAAGTATGTAAGAACTTGTCTCACTTCTATTGGGATGAGTCTTGTGGCCAATGTACGCCTTGTCGAGAGGGTACGGGTTGGCTAATGAGAGTTTTAGATAGAATTATCGCTGGTAATGGCCGTCCCGAAGATATTGCGGCCTTAAAAGATGTTACTGGAAAAATTGAAGGTAACGTTATTTGTGGTCTGGGTGATGGAGCCACAATTGCGCTTAATAGTGCCGTAGAGCATTACGAGCATGAGTTCCGCCACTACATTGAACACGGTTGTAGTATTTTTGATCGCACTTAATTACATAACAAAAAGTGCAGAATAAGTTACAAAACTTAGGTTAAAGAATTATGGTAAAAGTTGAAATAAACGGACAAGTTATTGAAGCGCACGAAGGGGACATGTTGATTGATGTCGCTGATGATGCGCAGATTTCAATTCCCCGTTTTTGTTACCACAAGAAGCTTTCTATTGCGGCTAACTGCCGCATGTGTCTGGTCGAAGTAGAAGGTGCTTGGAAACCACTTCCCGCCTGTGCCACTCCGGTAACGGATGGTATGAAGGTGCATACAAACTCGCCTAAGGCAAAAGCAGCACAGAAATCTGTCATGGAATTCTTGCTGATTAACCACCCTCTTGATTGTCCAATTTGTGACCAGGGTGGTGAGTGTGAGCTTCAAGATGTATCCATGGATTACGGGGATGATGTTTCTCGCTATGCTGAGGCAAAGCGTGTCGTCAGTGACCGCAATGCGGGTTCTCTGATCTCTACTGACATGACGCGTTGTATTCACTGTACTCGTTGTGTCCGTTTTGGTCAGGAAGTTGCCGGAATGATGGAGTTAGGCGCGACGGGTCGTTCTGAGTGGATGGAAATTGGGACTTATATTGAAAAGTCTGTGACCTCTGAAATGTCAGGTAACATGATTGACCTCTGTCCTGTCGGTGCATTAACGTCAAAACCATACCGTTATTCAGCGCGTGCGTGGGAGCTAAAAGCTCACCGTTCAATCGCAGCGCATGACTCTATGGGCTCACACATTACGGTTCACTCAAAAAATAACGAAGTGAAACGAGTTGTCCCTCGTGAGAACGAATCCATTAATGAAGTTTGGTTGTCTGACCGCGATCGTTTTTCTTACGAAGCGAACAACTCAGAAGAGCGTCTAGCTCAGCCAATGATCAAACAAAATAACCAGTGGCAAGCAGTGGACTGGGAAACCGCACTGACTTTTGCGGTTGATGGTTTGAAATCCGTACTTGAAACCTCTAAAGACGTGGGCGTTTTAGCCTCACCTAACTCAACGGTAGAAGAGTTGCACTTGCTCCAGAAAATGGCGCGTGCAATCGGGGTAGAGAATATTGATCATCGCCTACGTCGTGCCGACTTCTCTTCAGATGGCAGTGGGTTTAATACCCCGGCAATGAATACGTCTATTGCAGATGTTGAAAAACAAAATGCCATTCTGATGGTGGGTTCTTACCTGCGTAAAGAAGTGCCTATTCTGAACCATCGTGTACGCAAGGCAGTTGGTGCTGGTGCTAAGGCTTTCGCAGTCAATCCTATGGCGTTGAACTTTAACTATGAGTTAACACAGTCTGGCTCAGAAAACGGAATGGTTTTCGAGTTGGCGGGTATTGCTAAGGCGGCAGGTGATAGCAGTGATTGGTTGGCAGATATTACGGCTACAGAGTCACAGCAAACGGTAGCAGACGCGCTTAAATCTGCAGAAAATGCGAGTATTATGCTGGGTCAAATCAGCTACATGCATCCAGATTATGCAACGATTATTAAACTGGCAGACTCCATTGCCACTAGTTCTGAAGCTACGCTTAATGTAATTCCTTCTGGTGCGAATGAAGTAGGGGCCCATTTGGTTAACTTCCTACCTGAAAAAGGTAAGAACTGTGCCGAGATGATGCAAGGCGGTGTTAAGGCCTTTATTAATCTGAATATTGAACCTGAACTTGATGTTGCAGATGGTGACGCTGCACGTGCAGCGATGTTGAGCTCAGACTTCAATATAAACCTAACAGCGTTTGATAGTGATGCACAGCGTGAATATGCTCACGTTATGCTGCCAATCGCCACTTTCTTGGAAACGGCGGGTACATTCGTCAATGCAAACGGCTTAAAGCAGTCATTCAAGATGTCTGTGGATCCTAAAGGGGAAGCCAAAGCGGCCTGGAAGATCCTGCGAGTTATGGCAAATATGTTGGATATTCAAGGCTTTGACTATACGCACTCAAATGAGGTGTTAAAAGAGGTCCTTGATAACACCGCTGCCCAAGTTGATTTTTCTGCGATTGTGGCGCAACTACCAAAAGAGAATAATGACACTAAGGTGAACATCTTGTCACCGTACCAAGTTGACGCTTTAGTAAGACGAGCGCCGTCCCTACAAAATACACCGGATGCGAGTGTAGAAACCATGGTTAAAGGATAATATTGATGTTTGACGCTTTACAAGCCTTCTTATCAACCTA
>CAZJPO010000059.1:0-11733 GCA_964547865.1 uncultured Thiosulfatimonas sp. | reverse complement strand
CAAGGCGAATGCGCTTTGGCCTGTTCAAACATATCACGAACACGAGATGCACCGACACCAACAAACATCTCTACAAAGTCGGAACCCGAAATAGTAAAGAACGGAACTTTAGCTTCACCAGCAATCGCTTTAGCTAAAAGCGTTTTACCCGTACCAGGAGGACCCACCATTAATACACCACGCGGGATATTACCCCCTAGGTTTTGGTACTTTGAAGGATCTTTTAAGAAGTCGACAATTTCACCAACTTCTTGCTTGGCTTCGTCCGCGCCGGCAACATCGTCTAGGGTAATTTTGTTTTGATCATCGGTCAGCATACGTGCCTTAGATTTACCAAAAGACATTGGGCCACCTTTGCCGCCCATGCCCCCGCCGACAGAACGCATAAAGAAGATCCACACTGCAATCAACAACAGCATTGGGAACCAAGAAATAAAGATCTGCATCAAAACACTTTGTTGCTCTGGTGGCTGCGCACTGACCTTAACCTTATTATCCAACAAGTCCCCCATTAGACCTGGATCGCCTGGGTTATAAGTGGTAAATGAATCGCCCGTTGTGTAGACTCCACGAATCGTTTGGCCTTCGATATTGACACTACTGACCTGACCCATATGAACCTGCTGAATGAAATCAGAGTAGTCTAATCGACTAGAGGACTTTTGACCCTGCGCACTGAAATGGTTGAACACAGACATCAACACCATGGCGACGACCGTCCAAATCAGTACATTTTTTAACATATCGTTCTTCATTCTTTACCTTACTTTTATGCTTTCGACTATGTATGTTTTTACTTTACAGTTATAGATTAGCTTAACACATTTTACTATAAATAAGATTTATGATTAAAACACAAACACTAATCACTGTAATAAATTATCTTTAATTCAGTTTACCGCGAGCTAACAGATAAATTTCCTTGCTTCTCGGCCTCGAAGCCTTAGGTTTACGAGTAATCACCTTTTTATATTTACTTTTCAGGTTGCTGATAAGCTCGTTATAACCCTCGCCTTGAAAAACCTTCATTAACAAATCGCCATCTTTTTTTAAGACTTGATCGGCCAAATCAACACAAAGCTCGACTAAATACATTGCTCTCGGAATATCCACACCCTTATTTCCACTCATATTAGGCGCCATATCGGACATCACCACATCGACGCTTCGGCCATCTAGAGCAGTTAGAAGACTTTCGTAGACATCATCCTCCCGAAAGTCTCCTTGAATAAAAGTCACCCCTGAAAAAGGTTCAACAGGGAGAATATCTAACGCAAACACCTCTCCATTTTCACCTAACTTATGGGTTGTCCACTGCGACCAACCCCCAGGAGCAGCTCCTAAATCAACAACACACATGCCTTTTTTAAAAAGCTGGTCTTTATCATCAATCTCTTGCAGCTTATAAACCGCTCTCGATCGCCAACCCTCCTGCTTTGCCTTCAAAACAAAGTGGTCATCAAAATGTTCTTTTAACCAACCTGCGCTGGATTTACTTCTCGCCATTGTTTATTTCAACTACAATATGTCCAGATTAAATATAAATATGAACTAAAACGGATTATTCAATGAGTCAAACTCAAAAACTCACACAAAAACAGAAAAAATTTCTAACTGGGATTGCTCACGGCCTCAACCCAATGATCATGATTGGGGCAAACGGAGTGACTGACAGCTTAATGGCAGAACTCGAAAGTACGCTTGAACACCATGAAATTCTAAAAATTAAAATGTCTTCTGCCGAACGTGAAGACCGTAAAACCATCGTCAATTATATTCTTGAACAAACTGGCGCAGCCCTTGTGCAATCAATCGGCAAAACCTGTGTTATTTACCGCAAGAGTCAAGATTCAGACTTTGACCTTCCAAAATAACGCCCCGTTACTTCTCAGTTTGATTCAACCTACTGAGAAGTAACTAAAATCCAGCCAAAACTTAGTTTTACAGCAGACTATCTAACCCTCTAGCCAAATCTTTCTTTATATCTTCAATTGATTCTAGACCCACCGAAATTCGGATCAGATTATCCGCAATTCCCGTTTTAAGCTTCACATCCTCTTCAACCCGACTGTGTGTGGTCGTTGCCGGGTGGGTAATACTCGTTTTCACATCACCTAAATTAGCGGTGATTGACAGTACTTCAGTACTATCGATTACTTTCCACGCTTGCTCTTTACCGCCCTTAACGACAAAAGAAACCAAACCACCACCAGCAGACATTTGTTTAGCCGCTAAATCGTGTTGAGGATGCGAGCTCAAACCAGGGTAATAGACCTTTTCAACCGCTGGATGCTCACTCAGCCACACAGCCAATGTTTTCGCATTAGCACAGTGTGCATGCATTCTGACAGACAGCGTTTCCAGCCCTTTCAAGAAAATCCAAGCATTGAAGGTGCTCATGGTCGGTCCAGCTGTTCTCATAAAGCCACGAACCTCTTCTCCAACCAACGCATCAGAACCAACCACAGCCCCACCAATACCGCGACCTTGACCATCAATAAACTTAGTTGCCGAATGAATAACAATATCAGCGCCCTGCTCTAGAGGACGTTGCAGTATTGGTGTACAGAAACAGTTATCAACGATAAGCAAACAGTCATTCTGTTTTGAGATATGACTGATTTGTTCTAGATCTGCCACCTCAGTTAATGGGTTAGAGGGGGTCTCTAAGAACAGAGCCTTTGTATTCGATTGAATAGCATCTTGCCACTGCTGAATATCAGTCTGTGAAACAAAAGTCACTTCAATACCAAACTTAGCGAGGTATTTTGTAAACAGCACCTTAGTGGTTCCAAAAATACTTTCAGAAGAAACCACATGATCACCAGATTCACATAGCGCCATAAACGTTGAAAGTATCGCTGACATGCCCGATGCCGTCCCGACACAGGCTTCACCACCTTCCATCGCTGCTAAACGGTTTTCAAAAGCCCTCACTGTAGGATTGGTAAAGCGAGAATAGATATTGCCCTCTTCATCTCCACCAAAGCGCGCAGCAGCCTGTGCCGCTGACTCATAGCGGAAACTGGAGGTTGGGAAGATAGCTTCACTGTTTTCCTGCTCAGCGGTCTGAGTATAGCCAGCGCGTATAGCTAAAGTATCTAGATCAAAATCATTCATTTATTTTTCTCAACTGGCTGCATTGTGCAAACCAATAGTCTCTTGCCCTGGCGCCTGTTTCTGAGCCTGAGCATCATCATTTCGGCTACTATCCAAAGATGCCAAGTACTCTTCGGTAATATCGCCCGTTGCATAGATTCCGCTAAAACATGAAGTATCAAAAGAAGGAATATTCTCATTACCAACCGAGACGGATTCAATCAAATCATCCAAATCCTGATAGATCAACTTATCACAACCAATCACTTCAGCAACTTCTTCAGTTGTACGACCGCTCGCGACCAACTCTGATGGCGATGGCATATCAATACCGTAAACATAGGGGTATCGAACTGCAGGTGCCGCTGAAGCAAAGTAAACTTTTCTTGCACCTGCATCACGAGCCATCTGCACAATTTCACCTGAGGTCGTACCACGGACAATAGAATCATCAACCAGCAGAACATTTTTACCTCCAAACTCTAGAGCAATTGGGTTTAACTTTTGACGAACAGATTTTTTACGCAACTGTTGTCCCGGCATAATAAAGGTACGACCGATATAACGGTTTTTTATCAATCCTTCACGATAAGGGACATCGAGGACATGTGCCAATTCCAATGCAGAAGTACGACTGGTGTCAGGAATCGGCATCACCACATCAATATCATGCTCCCCCCAATCGCGCTTAATCTTATCTGCCAGCTTCTCACCCATTCTTAAGCGAGCTTTGTAGACAGAGATATCATCCATCATCGAATCAGGTCGAGCAAAATAAACATATTCAAAAATACATGGAGAGTAAACAGGGTTCTCAGCGCACTGCTGAAAGAAAATATCACCGCTCTCTGTGATAACAACCGCTTCACCCGGCTCTAAATCTTTGATCAATTCAAAGCCCAGACCATTCAAAGCAACGGACTCTGAAGCCACCATAAAATCGGTTCCTTTTTCGGTGACTCTCTTACCAACCACAACCGGCCTCAAGCCATGAGGGTCCCTGAAAGAGACCATTCCAAAATTAGCGATTAAACCAAGCGCGGCATAACCGCCGCGAACACGTTTATGTACATTGCGTACGGCATTGAAAACATCTTCGTGATCGATAAACAGTTTCTTTTGCTCCATCAACTCATGAGCAAAAACATTGACCAGTACTTCTGAGTCAGAATTGGTATTTAGGTGGCGCAGATCATCTTTATAAATATCTTCAGCCACTTCCTCAGCATTGGTCAAATTACCGTTGTGACCCATGGCGATACCATATGGTGAATTCACATAAAAAGGTTGAGCCTCTGCACTTGAAGAAGACCCCGCCGTTGGGTAACGAACATGACCAATACCGATCGTACCGTGCAAATCTCTCATGTGACGTGTACGGAAAACATCTTTTACTAAGCCATTATCTTTACGCTGATAAAAGCGTCCGCTTTCAGATGTGACGATACCTGCCGCATCTTGACCTCGATGTTGCAAAATAGTTAAACAATCATAAATTTCCTGATTCACATACTGACCAGAACCAGAAACAATCCCCACAATACCGCACATCTTTGTCGCTCTCTTAATGTTGACCAAATAAAAAGAGGAGTGGCTTTAACACCATTCCATATTAGTTTTTCGGCAACTGCCGAATCTCACCTTTAACCCGATATATTTTATCCAATTTTCGCTTAGCTTTCTCAGCTTTAGCCCTCGAAGAAAACGGTTTAGTTCTCACTGAATAAATCCGTGTTCTTTTAAAGTATTTAATATAAACATCGTTTTTTAATGAAACTTTTCGAGCAAACTCATTAGCTTGCTTTGTATTATCAAACGCCTGAAGCAATATAATCCACTGCCCTGCGTATTTGGGATTATTGACAATTCGATCCTTGAACTCGGCCCAAATCACACTGTCTTTACGAACCTGTTTAGTTTGTTCATAGCCAGCCTGCCTCTTTTGCTGGGGCTCTATCGAAGATTTAGGTTTGGACTCAACCTCTTTCTTAACTTCTTTCTTTGTTTCAGCTTTAAGCTCTGCTCTATCAGAGTTAACGGATCGAACGCTCTTTTCAGGTTGCTTGATTGAGGACGCTTTAATTTCTGATGGTTTTACGACCTTCTGCGGCTCAGCAGGCGCTTTAGCAATCTCAGCATAGGTAGGCTGTTTATTTTGTAATTGTCCATCTGTCGTTGCCTGATTTACATTTTCAGGCAACCGGTAGACATGATTGACAATCGGCAGAGAGCTTGCTGTGTTCTCTTCTCTCTCACCCTCGGGTTTAAAGTTAACAGGGTTGCTATACCAACTCGGCACAAAAATCACCAACAACAGCAACCAAATCGCTGCTCCGATTATTCTCTGTTTGCTTTGCTCATCCATCTCAGCCAAAGTTACTTTACCCTATACCTTGTTCAGACAATGCTTCAATCGTTTGCGATACGGTAAAGAACGATCCCCATACCAACACATTGTGGTCAGGAAGAGATTGTACCGTTTCAACCAAAGCGGTGATAGATTTTTCGGAATGGATTCTATCTAATTTGACCCCAGCTTTAGACAAGAAAGCCTCCAGCTCACCAATTGAACTGGCTCTAGGCACGTTTAAATCAGCAATAAACCAGTCACTTACATAGGGTTGTAGCTGTTCTACCATTGGCAACATATCCTTATCACTTAAAGCTGAAAAAATAGCTGGCTGAGGCTTAAAACCCGAGTTTTCAAGATAACTGGCCAATACTTCAGCTGATTGAGGATTATGAGCGACATCAATCAACCATGACTGATGTCCCACCTCTCTAGATTCAAGGCGCCCAGCGTGCTTGGCATGTTTTAAGCCCTGTACAATATGCTCTTCACTTATTTCTAACTTATGACTGAGTTGTTTCAGGAGTGCAACCACCCCTGAAGCATTTTGAATTTGGAAGTCGCCCTGCAGAGCGGGTCGATCATATAGAAACTCTTCAGAATCAATTGAAAATTTCCAGCCATGATCCGTAAACTGATAAAAATAATCTCTTGATAAGACATTCAAGTTGGTGCCGAGATTATCAGCGTAATCAATCAAAGTTTGTGGCACTTCGGGATCAGAACAAACCGAAGTCTGCTCAGCTCTCATTACACCAGCTTTCTCGAGCGCAATCTGGTTTCGATCATCTCCTAGCCAATCAATATGATCAACATCGATTGCCGTAATCAGACTCGCATCGGCATCAATGACATTGACCGCATCCAAACGTCCACCAAGACCAACTTCTAAAACCACTACATCAAGGTCACTTTCGGTGAAAATCTTTAAAGCTGCTAATGTCGAAAACTCAAAATAGGTTAATTTAGTCTGTCCTCTCTGCTTTTCTATCTCAGTAAAAGCATCGACAATCAGTTGATCATCAACAGGCTTGCTATTAATTTGAATACGCTCGTTAAACTTGAGGATATGAGGAGAAGTGTATGTACCGACCTTGTAACCGGCAACATCAAAAATGGCTGATAGCATCGCGACACTAGAGCCTTTGCCGTTAGTGCCAGCGACCGTTACCTTCATAGGCGCAGGTTGATTAAGCTGCATTTTGGCAACGACTTCAGAAATTCGCGAGAGACCAAGATCAATTTCTTGGGCATGTAAATGAAGTAACCAGCCAACCCACTCGTCGAGAGTTGACTGGTTATCGGGTTGATTCATAGAGGTGAGCTTTATTTTGGCTTAAGCAGGTTTCTTTTGCAGCATCTTGCAGACATCAGCCAGCTCATTGCGCAGGTCATGGCGGTGAATAATTCGATCGATGGCACCATGCTCCAATAAGAACTCACTTCTCTGGAAGCCTTCAGGTAACTTTTCGCGAACCGTCTGCTCAATCACTCTAGGGCCGGCAAAACCGATCAATGCTTTTGGCTCAGCCACATTTAGGTCACCCAACATTGCAAAACTTGCCGAAACACCTCCCATTGTCGGATCGGTTAATACAGAGATAAAAGGCAGGCCTTTTTCACGCAGACGCCCCAATGCCGCACTGGTTTTAGCCATTTGCATAAGCGAGAACAAGGCTTCCTGCATACGCGCGCCACCACTTGCGGAGAAGCAGATAAACGGGGTTTCTTTTTCAATCGCTTCGTCAACAGCACGAACAAACTTTTCGCCCACTACAGAACCCATTGAACCACCCATAAACCCAAATTCGAAAGCGGCTACCATCACCGGCAGCTCGTTAATCGTTCCAGAACCGGTGATAAAAGAATCTTTCTCTCCCGTGGCCTTTTGAGAAGCATTAATTCGATCTTTATATTTTTTGAGGTCTTTAAACTTGAGGCGATCCACCGGACCAATATCAGCCGAAGTTTCAACAAAAGTCCCCTCGTCCAAGAAGGTTTCTAAACGACGGCGGCCGCCTAAACGCATATGATGGTCACATTTTGGACAAACATCTTGGTTACGCGTTAACTCAGTTCGATACAGAGTGCTTTCACATTTTGGGCATTTAGTCCACAAGCCTTCTGGAACTGACTTCTTACGGTCAGCAACTTGTTTAATACTTGGAAGGATCTTTTCAAACCAGTTCATAGTGTTGTTCGCTCTTTATATTTATTCTTATAACGGTTTTAACTTGCGTCCGCGCGATCAATAGCGCTGCGGAATTCTGACATTTTTTCACTTAATGCCAGCTCAATCTCATATAAATCTTTGTCTTGGTTGGCTTCAATAATACTCACTAAAGCAGAACCCACAATGACAGCGTCACCTAATTGTGCCATTTTATAAGCCGTTTTGCCATCTCGAATACCGAAACCAATCCCAATTGGGTGCTCTAGAGTTTGGCCAATACGCTTAACTTGCTTAGCAACGTCATCAACATCCAGCTCTTTTGAGCCCGTCACCCCTTTAAGCGATACATAGTATACAAACCCACTCCCTTTAACATTAACCGCTTCAAGACGTGAATCAGGCGTAGTTGGAGACACTAGGAAGACACGATCTAACTCTTTATCTTTTAGGGCTTCCATATATCCCATACTCTCTTCCGGGGGCATATCTACCGTCAGTACGGCATCCACACCGACAGAAGAAGCCGCGCTGGCAAAAGACTCATAGCCTTCATGCTCAACCGGATTCAAGTAGCCCATTAAGATGACAGGTGTCTCAGCATCTTGTTCACGGAAGACACGGACCATCTCGAGCACATCATCTAAACTGACATTGTGCTCTAACGCTCTCTCAACCGCTTTCTGAATAACAGGACCATCTGCCATTGGATCTGAGAAAGGCACGCCCAACTCAATCATATCCGCGCCCTTATTGACCAATCTATGCATCAGGTCAACCGTTGCAGAAGGACGAGGGTCACCCGCCGTAATATAGGGAATCAGCGCAGTTTTTCCCTGGCGCTTCAACTCTTCAAATGTTTCTTGAATTCTACCCTGTTCCATAACTAATCCTAAAATTCAAAGCCTTCAATCTGAGCGACAGTATTCATATCTTTGTCACCGCGACCTGAGAGGTTGATAATAATTGTCTGATCTTTACTCATTGTCGGCGCAAGTTTAGTTGCATAGGCAATGGCATGACTCGATTCTAATGCTGGGATAATCCCTTCAAACCGGGTTAGGTCACGGAAACCTTGCATCGCCTCTTCATCATCAATTGCCACATAGTTAACTCGACCCACATCTTTCAGCCACGCATGCTCTGGTCCAACCCCCGGGTAATCTAAACCGGCAGAAATAGAGTGCGTGCCTTGGATTTGACCGTTTTCATCCTGCATCAAATAAGTACGGTTACCGTGTAATACACCTGGTGTGCCTTTGATTAAAGGCGCGGCATGCTGGCCGGTTTCCAAACCATGTCCAGCCGGTTCTACTCCGTAAATTTCAACAGACTCATCCGGTAAAAACTTATGGAACAAACCGATTGCATTAGAGCCGCCACCGACACAAGCGACTAGCGCATCAGGTAACTTACCTTCTTTTTCTAAAATCTGTTCACGCGATTCGCGACCAATCACTTTTTGAAAGTCTCGAACCATCGCTGGATAAGGGTGTGGGCCGGCCACTGTCCCAATGATATAGAAAGTATTATCAACATTAGTCACCCAGTCACGCATCGCTTCATTAAGTGCATCTTTAAGGGTACGAGAACCCGACTCAACCGCGACCACTTTTGCACCCAGCATTTTCATGCGTGCAACATTCGGCGCCTGACGAACCACATCGTCCGCGCCCATATAGACCACGCACTCTAAACCTAAGCGGGCGGCAACGGTGGCACTAGCGACACCGTGTTGGCCAGCGCCAGTCTCTGCAATAATTCTAGTTTTGCCTAAACGCTTAGCGAGTAGTGCCTGACCAATCGTATTGTTTACTTTGTGCGCACCGGTATGATTTAAATCTTCACGCTTCAAATAGATCTTTGCACCACCCAGCTCTTCAGACCATCGTTCAGCATAATAAAGAGGTGTTGGGCGACCTACATAATCGCGAAGGTCTTGAGCCAGCTCTTCTAGAAAAGCGGGATCGTTTTTTACACTCTCATACTCTTGGTCAAGCTGTTCCAATGCCGCCATTAAAGTCTCTGGCGCAAAAATGCCACCATAAGGACCAAAGTGACCGTTCTTATCTGGAAATTGTGAAAAATCTATTGTCATTTAACAGTACTCATTGCTTGTATAGAGTTTTTCAACCGGGTGATTCACGAAGTAAAAATTAGATAGATTGCGTCAGAAAAAGGCGGAAAACTTGCCAACAGTTTTCCTATTGGCAAGTTTTTCAACGCATTACTGGCACAATATAGCCATTTTTAACCGTACACTCATCCCGAGTGAAGAACTCGCTTCATAAATTCATTAATCTTTTCTGGTGATTTCACACCTTTACTGGCTTCAACACCACCACTGACATCAACCGCCCAAGGTTTTGCAGCACTGATGGCCTGCCCAACATTTTCAGCAGTTAAGCCGCCAGCTAAAATTACTTTCTTCGATAGCTTTTCCGGAATCCAATCCCAATTAAACTGCTCACCCGTTCCACCAGGGATACCAGGAACATAAGCATCTAACAGTAGCCCTGATGAATTCGAGAACTCTTTCGCCAGAGCAACTAAATCAGTATCTTTTTGCATGCGAATAGCTTTGATGTAATTCACACCAAACTGCTCACAGAATTCCACTGATTCATCACCGTGAAACTGCAGCAAGTCAACCCCCACCCGTTTGATGACTGAATCAACATAGGCTTTTTCAGGGTTTACAAATAGTGCGGTTCTCGTCACAAAAGCAGGAATCGATTTAGAAATCTGGACAGCTTGATCGAGATCCACGTGCCGAGGACTTGGGGCATAGAATACCAGCCCAATCGCATCCGCCCCAGCATCCACAACCGTCACTGCATCCGCTACCGAAGTTAGACCGCAAATTTTAACACGTGTACGTAATTGCATTTGGCTCCACTATTTTCAATTATTGCCAGAGTACTTCATTTAGCTGGACAGCTGGTATTTCAAACTCTTCAGGATAAAACGCATTTACAAAATACAACCCTGCTGCCGGCGCTGTTGGAGCGGCTAAGGTACGATCCTTGCCCGCCAAAAGCTCAGCAACCCACCTTTCCGGACGCTTGCCCTTGCCAACTTCCATTAAGGTACCGCTGATATTACGCACCATATGGTGAACAAAGGCGTTGGCTCGAATATCGATAAACACCATATCGCCGCGGCGAGAGACCTCAACTTTCTGCACTTCACGTCTGGCGTGCTCTGCCTGACACTGAGAAGCTCTAAATGCCGAGAAATCCTGTTCACCGATGAGCGCTTGAGCGGCTCGATGCATCAAGCCTTCATCTAGTTTCAAGGGTTCCCAGTGAACTCTATTGTGAAGGACGGCTGAATGAACGGGGCGATTAAAAATCACATATCGGTATTGGCGAGAAAATGCAGAAAACCGTGCATGAAATTCTTCAGGCATCTGTTTTGCCCAAGCAATCCGAACATCTCCAGGAAGCTTGGTATTTGCACCTTGAATCCAAGCCTTTAACGGGCGCTCAGACTCCGTCTCAAAGTGAATCACTTGGCCAACGCCATGAACACCAGTATCTGTGCGCCCAGCACAGTGAACATCAACCAAACGGTCTGCAATTTTAGACAAGGCTTGCTCGACTTGAGCTTGAACCGAATCGCAGTGGTTCTGGCGCTGCCAACCACAATAATTCGTGCCTTGATATTCAACTCTTAAGGCTATTTTCATACCATTAGCCAAGCTCTAAACGGAGAATTTTTGATCAGCTTAAGACCGCTGTTGAAACCCCAAAAAACAGGCTTTCAACAGACAATCCTAAAGTAATCAAAAAGACCGTTTAGATATAGTCCTTGATGAGAACTTCAGCGATTTGTACCGTATTGGTTGCCGCACCTTTGCGAACATTATCTGCGACGACCCAAAGATTTAGACCATTTTCAAAGCTAATATCTTCGCGAATACGGCCCACATAAACTGGGTTAGTATCTGTCGCATCTGAAACCGCTGTTGGATAACCGCCATCAACATGCTCGTCAATCAAAACCACACCTTCGGTTTTTTCAAACAGAGCCTTAGCTTCAGCAGCCGTAATCTTCTTCTCAGTTTCAATATGAACCGCTTCACTATGACCATAAAAAACTGGAACACGTA
>CAZJPO010000058.1:0-11847 GCA_964547865.1 uncultured Thiosulfatimonas sp. | reverse complement strand
TAACTTTGAGTTAGTATAAACTAATTTGAGTGTGCCATGCTGATAGGCATATAGAGACGCCAAGACAAATTAAATTCCTCAAAAAAATCGGCTGTGACTATGTTCAAGGTTACTACTACGGCTGCCCGATGAGCCTTGAAGCTCTGACCGAAAAGTTATAACTCAATCACTGGCATATTAAAGCTTAATCTCACTTTAAAAGTGTCCAACTTTTCTCTTTACCTGTTTTAGCTAACCGACTGTTTTATAATAAGTTTAACAGTCTAGAAAGTTGTCATGTTATTCAGCATGGAGGCATGCCATGAACCAGATCATCCCTATCCTTATTATTGTTTTAGGTGTTCTTCTCAGCTTCTTCACCATTAAGTTTGTCCCGCAACACTGGCTAAAAACCGGCTTATTTGAACCCAGCCCAGAGATTGGCAAAACTTATATTGTGCTCTTTATTATGGTGTTTGCCGTCGCCTTAGCATTTGAATTTGATATGAACAATGGAATTATCGCCGCAAAACTGGTCGCTTTTCAATATCTGGTGGTACCTTTTAATCTGCTAATTATTGAGCGAGCGGTCTATTTGCTTTGGGTTAGAAATAGCCAAACAGCTTACCCATTTAAATTAGTTATTACGGGCTACTTCATAGTGTTAATATTTGGCTTAAGCTATAGAATTTAGGATGAAACATTAATGTTAACTGCCCTCTTCATCTTTAGTTTTTCAGCGATGATTATCTCAGTATTACAAATAGGCTTGATACTGGGTGCTCCTTGGGGTGAATTCGCAATGGGCGGTAAATATCCTGGTCGATTTTCTATTAAGCTCAGAATATCAGCATTTGTGCAATTGTTGATCGTTTGGCTGTCTGTACTTGTGATTTTAAGCCGAGCGAATATTGGCCTTACAGATTATTCAGAGTTGTCTGAATCAGCGATATGGATTGTGGTTGGAATTTTCTTTATTAGCTCTGTTTTGAACTTAATAACGACGAGTAAGAAAGAGAGGTGGTTGGGAGCACCAACCGCAATGTTGATGACTGTGAGTAGCTTGTTTATTGCGGTTAGTTAAAGATAAAAGTAATTAGAACGTTATTGTGTTAAAAACTTCGAGTATGGCTACTTAAGAAACGCCAAAATCTCGTTTTCGATCTCTGTTTTTTCAATGACTGTTTCTTGAGTAATTGGTTTATCAAATAGCTCTGCAATTTGCGCAGGCATTTTCACCTTGGCTTTTTCAGCAATCATTTCTAGCGCATCTTGGTCATGCTCATATTCTTCACCGGTAATGGCAAAGGCGATGACTGGTGAGAACTTAGTCCACTCTGCTGTCGCATAAGCAATGGTTTTGATTGATTTATCTTCGCGGCAAGTATCATAAGATTTGAAACAGGTTGCAGTGTGTGGGCACATTAGGTAATCCGCAGAGAAAGCATCCTTGATATAGCCCAAACCTTCTTCATCAGAACAGAAGTCCGCCGCAAAAATAGATTGAATCTGACTGAGTTCTTCAGAGGTAAGTTTGTAATATTTCTCAGAATCCAGTTGAAGCATCAGTTCTTTTGTACGCGCCGACCCGAACATATCAAACAGGATACGTTCAACATTAGATGACTTAAGAATATCCATCGCTGGAGAAGTCGTTGGAATCACGGATGTATCGCGTAGATCGTACTCACCTTTGGTAATGAACTGAGTCAAAACATTGTTGGCGTTTGAAGCAATGTGGATCTGTTTAACGGGCAATCCCATTTTGTAGGCATAGTATCCACCCAAGGCATTACCAAAGTTACCACTTGGTACGTTTAGATAAACTTCATCACCCATTTTGATTTCGTTTTGACGAATCAGTTCTAGGTAACTATGAATGTGGTAAATAGTTTGGAAGATAATACGACCAAAATTCACTGAGTTCGCTGCTGATAGAGAGATACCGTGCTTGTCTAGAGAGTCATTAAACGCTTCAGAAGTCAGCAGGGTTTTAAGAGCTGATTGAGCATCATCAAAGTCACCGTGGATACCGATAACTTTTAGGTTTGATGCATCCTCTGTCACCATCTGTAGACGCTGAACATCAGAAGTACCGCCTTCAGGGTATAGGCAAGCAACCTGAACATTAGTTTTTCCTCTAAAGGTATCTAGTGCAGCAGGCCCGGTATCGCCACTGGTTGCGGCTAAAATCAGATATTTTTCATCACGCTTATCGGCAACGGCAGATAGGACTGAACCAAACGGTTGTAACGCCATATCTTTAAATGCACGCGTTGGACCATGGAAAAGCTCACTGACAAACAAGTCGTCATACACCTTCTCTACCGGAACAGGGTTGCTTGGATCATCAAAGTGATCATATAGGCTCAACGCTTCATCAATCACCGCTTCATCGATATCGATCTGGAATTTAGACAAAACATCTTTCGCTAGTGCTTTATAGCTTGAGTCTAGGTGTGATGCCATAAAGTTGTTATCAAAAGCCGGTAAGGTCTCAGGTGAATAGATACCACCAAAAGAGGACATTGGGCTTAAAATTGCCTGAGCAAAGCTGATTGAAGTAGGTCTTTGACCGTCATTGCCACGAGTTTCGATAAATTTCATAACAAACCTAGAATTAGAAAGTTTTAATAAAGTTAAATATTGTGCGGAATTATACAGAATTCCATTGTTTTTTGTTGCCTGATATAGCTAGATGCAAGACTGCCTATATCCGGTTTAATGACTTTTTAAGGCGCCAGAAGCGTCTCAAATGGCTTGGTTTAATATGGCATCGATAATCACAACCTAAATCCAATAACACCGAGCCTATTTGTTTGTCTTTAACAGCCTCTAATAGAGGCTCAAACCATTCTTCTTCAAGGCGTCGTAACAGATCAACCCACTCTTCAATTTGCAGCTGATTAAGCTGAGCAACTTCGTTATCCAACGTCACCATGTGTTTATCAATGCCCTGCTCTGCAAGGAACCTTTCGGATCCGCACCATTGAGCAAAGCTACTAGGGGAAGGCGACTGGTCAGATTGGGTTTGTTTGGCTAGCCCTTTTAGGTAGAGATTGTCAGACCAAATTTTAGCATCTGGACGAGGATGGATTTTTGAAGCATCAATTTTGCCCTCACCCCAAACCCAGACACTGTTAATTTCAGGCCAGCCCTTTTCTCGTCTATTTTCATTCACCGGGTGGGTATAGAACAACATCTGAGCTTCATTGATCAGTTGACGCCAATACTGCGCGGCATTGCCCGTTGGATAGAACTCATTCACAGGCCGTTCATCGACATAATTTAAAGGTGTGGTATGAATATCGACAGGTTGAACAATAGATAAAAACCAGTTATTTGCAGAGCCCCACTTTAACTCAACGCCGTCTTGGGCAAAGTGCTGGTTAAAAGCTTCGATCAATGCCTTGGATTCATCTTTATCAATTGCGATATGTTTACTGGAAAACAGAACCAAAGTGTCCCGATCGGGAATCATCTGAACCGGATCAACTTTTAACCAGAAATGTTTTGGGTCAAAGTCCTCTAGCTCAATTGAGGCTTCAGTCGCCGCGACCGGCAAGGCACCCGACTGGTGATATAGAAAAGCGGCCTGTTGATGAAAGCTCTGTTGTTTCACTGGAAAACGATCAGATTTAGCCAACAAGGTTTGCAGGGCTGGTAGCTCTAATTTTTGTAAAAGCGCTTGGGCTTCCTTAACTCTAAGTTTATCAAGTAAGCCAGGCACCCAAAGGGTAAAAGCTGAGACCATTTTTCTCTCCAGAGCGGATTTGAAAGCCACACTGTTACGTAGGATTAAAAATAAAAAACTAAAGATAAAAAAGTCGGGACAAGCCCGACTTTAATCATTAAATAACTTTTATAACCGTATGATTATCCAAGTGTTTCAATGCGAATTCGCATGATGTCGCCATCGATATCTTCCAGTTGATCGAGCTGTGCCAAAGCCACATTGATCGCTTTTTCTTGGACCACATTGGTAATCATCACCAAGGTCGCATCTTCTGGTTGTTGCTCACAAGGTTCTTGGTGAACGAGCTCAATGCTGATGCCACACTCAGCCATAATTCCCGTGACTTTAGCCAAGACACCGGCATGATCTTTGGCAAAGCAGCGCACGTAATATGCGGTTTCGATCTCTTCAATTGAAACCACTGGCGCGGATTCTAGTCTATCGGCTGCAAAAGCCAATGCCGGAACTTGATCTTCCTGGGGTTGGTTCTGCCAACGGATCACATCAATGATATCGGCTACTACCGCACTTGCCGTTGGGCCCGCGCCCGCACCAGGTCCGTAATACATCGTTGGACCAACGTGATCACCCTTCGCCATGACGGCATTCATCACACCATTGACATTCGCAATCAGGACATCTTTAGGCACCATGGTTGGGTGGACACGTAGAGAGAATCCATTCTCGGCACGGCTTGCTACACCAAGGTGTTTGATTTCATAACCCAACTGATCAGCAAAACGGATATCATCTGCGGTGATTTTACTGATGCCTTCGGTGTAAGTTTTGTCAAACTGAAGTTCGATACCAAATGCAATCGAAGCCAAAATTGTAAGCTTGTGCGCCGCATCAATCCCCTCTACATCAAAGGTTGGATCTGCCTCTGCATAACCGAGGTCTTGAGCAACTTTAAGCACTTTGGCAAAGTCAGCGCCCGGCTTTTTCATTTCTGTCAGGATGTAGTTACCAGTACCATTGATAATTCCGGCAACCCACTCGATCTTATTGCCAGAAAGCCCTTCTCGAACCGCTTTAATAACCGGAATTCCACCGGCAACTGCGGCTTCATAACTGACAATCACACCGTTTTCTTTTGCCAGGGCAAATAGTGCATTACCATGTTCAGCGATTAGGGCTTTGTTCGCGGTAACCACGTGCTTTTTGTTTTTAATCGCGGTTTCTAGTAGTTCCTTCGCAAGACCTGTTCCGCCCATTAATTCAACAACGATATCGACATCTGGGTGATTAACAACATCAGCAGTATTATCAGTTAGAGTAATCCCGGTTGTATCAACTGAACGTGGTCGATTTAAATCACGTACGGCGATAATAGCAACTTCAATGGTTTGCCCTAATCGTCTCTCAATTTCAGAAATCGTATTGGTAAGAATATTAACGGTTCCCCCACCAACTGTTCCTAAACCAAGTAGACCGACTTTTACTGTTTTCATTGTTAAATAATCCTATTATTTTTTTAATCTTGTTTAATTAAACCGTCTTTTCTGAACATATCGCGAATACCGCGAATCGCTTGGCGGGTGCGGTGCTCGTTTTCGATTAAACCGAAACGCACGAACTCATCGCCATAGTCACCGAATCCAATTCCCGGTGAAACAGCTACTTTTGCATCGGTCAGTAGTTTTTTAGAAAATTCTAAAGAACCCATTTCACGGTATGCTTCTGGAATCGGTGCCCAAACAAACATCGTGGCTTTTGGCGGTTCAACTTCCCAACCGATTGCATTCAGTCCCTGACATAGAACGTCGCGGCGTAACTTGTACATATCGCAAATTTCTTGAACACAATCTTGAGGGCCTTCAAGTGCTGCAATTGCCGCCACTTGAATGGGGGTGAAAGTTCCGTAATCCAAATAAGATTTCATGCGTTTTAGAGCGTTAACTAAGGTTGGGTTCCCAACCATAAAACCAACTCGCCAACCCGGCATATTGTAACTTTTAGAAAGGGTATAGAATTCAACTGCGATATCTTTAGCGCCTTCAACCTGTAGGATTGACGGTGCTTTATAACCATCGAAAGCGATATCTGCGTAGGCTAAGTCATGGATCACCCAAATATTGTGCTCTTTGGCAATCGCCACCACTTTTTCAAAGAACTCCAGTTCAACAGTTTGTGTGGTGGGGTTACCCGGAAAGTTTAGAACCAACATCTTTGGTTTTGGCCACGACTCTTTAATCGCTTTTTCTAGTTCTTCAAAGAAATCGACATCTGGCGTCATACGAACGTGGCGAATGTCTGCCCCTGCAATGACAAAACCATAAGGGTGAATTGGGTAAGCCGGGTTTGGAACCAAGACGGTATCCCCCTTGTCGACTGTCGCCAAGGCTAAGTGAGCCAAGCCCTCTTTAGAGCCGATGGTCACTACCGCTTCAGTGTCTGCATCCAAATCGACATCGAACTTGGTTTTGTACCAGTTACAAATTGCTTTACGTAAACGAGGAATCCCTTGAGAAACTGAGTAGCGATGTGTCCCTTCACGTTGCACAACCTCAATCAGCTTGTCGACGATGTGTTTAGGGGTATCTTGATCAGGATTTCCCATCCCAAAATCAATAATATCTTCCCCTTTGCGTCGGGCTTCTGCTTTAAGTTCACCAACGATATTGAAAACGTAGGGAGGAAGTCGTTTAATTCTTTGAAAATCGTCTGCCACGAGTTTGTTGCCTTCTAAACATTTAAGCCTCAAAAACAAGGAGAATTCTGCCCGTTTCTGAGTAGTAAACAATAAAACAGATAATGATACAGTAAACTGAATTTTCGTCAATTGAAATTATTGGTTAAACACCTGATTTTAAAGGCCGCTAGTCAATCTTCCGCAATATTATTTTTACGGGATTTCTATCGTTTTTAAGACCGCTTAAAAACCCCATGAGCTGAAAAGTGATTCAAGAATCCGATATAATTTCTGAAACTAAAAAAAAGAGAGCAAAATGAAATTCACCGAACACCAAGACTGGACCGTTTTAACGATCAAAAACTATCAGCCCGGATCGGTCAAAATTAATGACCAAATTCTTGAAACCAGCTTTTACATGACACAAAAAGAGCTCTTTAGAGAATGGCAGTGCGACACGATTGAAGCTTTGACGATCGAAAAACTGGATGACTTGCTGGCTAAAAACCCAGAAGTGATTATCTTAGGTACAGGCGATCAACAGGCCTTCCCTGCTCCGCAATTATTTGCTCACTGTGCTTCGCAGGGCGTTGGTTTGGAGGTTATGGCTAATGATGCAGCGTGTCGAACCTATAACATTTTGACAACAGAAGATCGCGATATTGTATTGGCCTTAATGGTAAAAAAAGTGTCGGCATAACTCAGAGTGGAGCGGAGACTTTTAGGCCCCTCTTCAAGTTTACTTCTTCAACTTTTTCTTAATATCGATCTTTCTGCCTTTTAGACGGGCCTCTAAATAAAGCTTTGGCTCCTTAGTATCTCCTGTCGCCCCAAGCAGTGCGATCTCATCCCCTGTGGCGACCCAATCCCCTTCTTTTACCAGAATTGAGCTGTTATGGGCATAGATAGACATATATTCAGCATCATGTTTAATCACAACCATCCAGCCATAATTGGCGATGCCATTGCCTGCATAAACCACCTTGCCTGGTGCAACTGCAGAAATGCTCTGGCCCGGAATACCGTATATTTCAAGAACGGATAACCCCGCCTTATCTCGACGGTAGCGGTGAGATAGCCCTTTATGCATTGGCCACTGCCAGCGCGTACTCTTTGAACTGAATCGCTTTTGACTCATGGAACGCTCAATCGCCATGGCTGTATTTTGCGGTTTGGCCGGGCTAATGTTTTTAGGCGGTTTAACAGGCTTTGAAGCAGTCGTTGTTTTATTCACGACCTTTGGCTTGTTGGCAACACTTGGTTTTGATGGCGGCTTAGACTGAGCTTTACTTTTTTCCAGCTGAACGGCTTTACTCAAGGTTTTGACGGACTGTTTAATCTCCGCCACCTGCTTATCTTCTTTAGAGGCGGGTATCGCGTCGGGTAGATCTAGTTTTTGTTTGATATAGATAATATACGGCGGCAGCAACTCATTCAGTCTTGCCAACTGCTTCATGTCGACCCGACATTTTTGCGCGATAACCCCTAGGGTATCGCCCTTTTTGACGTGGTAGGGAGAGCGACAAATACTTTTGCTTGATTTAGAAGAGGGTTGCTTAGTTGCCGCTGAAGAGACCTTATTGCGATCGGATCTAGGCTCATACTTAGTCTGAGAAGCACACGAACTCAACAGTAAAACTGCGACCAAGCTCCCTAAAACAAGTGATGCTTTTCTAAAACTCATAAACAAAGCTCATAAAAAATCTCATAATTTCAAGTCGCTCCCTATTCGACTTTTAAACCTGACTAAACCAGCCCATTAATGAAGCAAAGTTTACCCTAAACTTGATTGATAAAGAAACCCAAATCCTATAGCGTAACGTAAAAAGCAGGCCTATCCGGCTTTCAGCATTTTATAAGCAATATAAGCCAGGATCAGAAGAACAAATAGCCAACCCAACCAATCGACCCATTTGCGAATTTGTGGCTCAAAGCGAGCTCCGCCCCACTTCATAAGCCCCGCCACCAAAAAGAATCGAGCGCCCCTACCGATAAAGGAAGCGATTACAAAGGGTAAAAAGGCCATTGCCGAGGCACCGGCTGTCACGGTAAACAATTTATAAGGAATCGGACTAAAGCCCGCTACAAAAACAATCCACACGCCGTACTCTTCAAACCAGCCCTGTGCTTTTACAACCTTGTCTTGGTAGTTCATTGACTCAATCACGGGCATTAATAAGTCCATTGCATAATAACCGATAAGGTAGCCGAAAATACCGCCAAGTACTGAGAATACCGTGGTTAACCAGGCAAAGTATAGAGCTCGATCCGGTTTGGCCAAACTCATTGGCATCAACATAACATCGGGCGGAATTGGGAAAAAAGAAGACTCGGCAAAGCTCAAACTACACAAATACTTAGGCGCATTTTTATGTTGAGACCACTGCAGGGTTTTTTCGTAAAGTGGGGAAAAAATCTTCAAGATTCAACTCCTTGTTTCATCGGAACAAACATGACTTCACCAAGACAGACACGTTTTACCCCATTTTTTTGTTTTTCATAGCCATATAGCATTTGCTCTTCCTCTCCGATAGGAATAACCAAACGGCCACCGATCTTTAATTGACTCAGTAACTCTTGCGGGAGCTCTGATGGAGAAGCCGCAGAGATGATTGCGTCAAACGGCCCTTTTGATGCCCAACCCCAATGCCCATCACTAAGAGAAAATTCGACATTATTAAGCTCCAGTTTTCGGATCACCTTCTGAGCTTTGTTGGAGAGCTGAGGAATGCGTTCAACACTAAAAACACGCTTAACCAATAGCGCTAATATTGCCGTTTGATAACCGGACCCTGTACCAATCTCAAGAACATTTCGAACGGATCGCTCACCATTTAGCAGCCACTCAGTCATTTTCGCGACCACCCAGGGTTGCGAAATAGTTTGGCCATAACCGATTGGCAGTGCGGTATCTTCATAGGATCGACTTGCCATGGCTTCATCTAAAAACTGATGTCTTGGGACCACTCGCATGGCTGAAATGACCTCTTCACTCGCTACCCCTTTTTCGATTAAACGATCAATTAGACGATTTCGAGTTCGCTGAGAGGTCATTCCCAACCCCTGGTATTTTTCAAATGCTGTGTTTGGATACTTCACTGGAATACTAGTTTACGTGTTGTTCTGCCCAATTCTGCAGGTTTTTTAGGACTTGGTAGTCAGTCAGGTCAATCTTTAAAGGGGTTAAAGAGGCATAGCCATTTTCGATCGCAAAAAAGTCGGTGCCTTCACCTGCATCAGCCGCTTCACCCGCGGGACCCACCCAAAAAATAGGCAATCCTCTTGGATCCGATTCTTGAACAACAGGCTCAGAAATATGTCTTCTGCCCAGTCGTGTAACCCTCACACCCTTTAATTCAGATAAAGGTATATCCGGCACGTTGATATTCAAAATCGTATCCTGTGGTAGGTTTAAAGAATCCATATCTTTTAACACTTCGGCCAATACATGCGCGGCGGTTTCAAAGTTTTGATCACCACACAGAGAAATGGCAATTGAGGGCTTACCTAAAAACCGCCCTTCAGTCGCGGCTGCCACTGTGCCTGAATACAAAACATCATCTCCCATGTTGGCACCGGCATTAATGCCTGAGATCACAATATCTGGCTGGTAATCCAACCCGCCGTTCATCCCTAGATGAACACAGTCAGTTGGTGTGCCGTTGACACTGAATACGTGACATCTATCATCATCGCTCAGGCTCGGATGGCGGTTCATTCGTAGTGGTTCTAGTAGGGTTAGAGAGTTACTGGCGGCACTGCGATTACGTTCAGGAGCCAGAATATCCAACCTTGAAAACTCAAATTCTGCTTGAATTTTGCGGAATAGCGTTTGAATCCCTTCAGCGAAATATCCATCGTCATTAGAGAGAAGGATTTTCATCATGTAGAATAACCTTGGTCTATGTGTATTATTAGCATCATTATGCATATCCAACGACAAATTTGTGGTTAAATTGTCGTGGAAACAGAGCATTTATAAAAAAATTATTTAGCGTTATGAACGATCAGGACAAATCACTATTTATGCAAGAGATGGAAGGGGTGACTCCGCTTGCAAAAACCGATAAAAAACCCATCCATAATGCCCGTAAAGATAAACAATCTCAAAATGATTTAGTCCGCAAGGTCAAACGCAAACAACACCGCCATAAACAGACCTCTCCAAAGTCTCAGTTAAATATCACGCAAAAGCACACCCCAAGTGTGACTTCTTTTCAGAGCTTACTCTATAAGCAAAAAGGCGTTCGACCACAAGAAATGAATAAAATTACGGCCAATGGATGCCGAGTAGAAGCCGCGCTAGACTTACATGGATTAACCGCCGAGGTCGCAGAGATTGAGCTACTGCAGTTTATCCAGCACAGCTATCGAGAGAAATACAGAGTCATTCGGATTATTCATGGCAAAGGCTACAACTCTGATGCAGAGTACCCCATACTAAAAAACCTAACAAATCAAACACTAAGAAACATCTCTGAAGTCATTGCTTTCAGCAGTGCCTCTGAAAAAGATGGCGGTGTGGGTGCGATCAACATCTTATTGAAAGCCCATTAATTGATCGGATTGAACAAAGTTTAAATAAGGCTTTATTCAGATTGAAATATCGGATATTTGATCGGTTCGCCAATTGGAGCTTGCGGAGGTTCTTCTAAAGAATCATCAAACCCATCAACAACTTGATCGGGCCTTAACTCAATCACATTGATGAAAATTTCATCTTGTTTGACCATGCCTAAGCTTTGTCTTGCGATAGTCTCAATCGCCATGGGATTGGATTGAAGGTTTTTAACGTCTATAGCCAGTTGCGCATTAATCAATCTCTGCTCTTCCAGAGATTTTTCAAGTACTTTTAACTGTTCTTTTAACGCAAAAAGTTCGCCCAAGCCCCCGTCAGAGGACAATAAGCGAACTTGCAGAATCACAATTAAAACGGCTAATGCTAGATATAACTTCTTCACAAAACCCCAGTGATTAACCGTTTACAAATCTAAAACTATTTCAGGTTGTAGAAAGCTTCTTTACCAGGATAAACCGCTGCATCACCTAGTGCCTCTTCAATACGAATTAGCTGGTTATACTTAGCGATACGGTCTGTACGTGACATAGAACCTGTTTTGATCTGACCACAACCCGTCGCGACAGAGATGTCAGCGATTGTCGTATCTTCAGTTTCACCAGAACGGTGAGAAACGACCGCTGTGTAGCCTGCTTCTTTAGCCATTGCGATCGCAGCAAATGTTTCAGTCAAGGTACCAATCTGGTTGATCTTGATTAGGATAGAGTTCCCTACGCCCTTCTCGATCCCTTCAGCAAGGATTTTTGGGTTAGTAACGAACAAGTCATCACCAACGATCTGTAGGCGGTGGCCATCTTTTTCTGTTTGGTATTTGAAACCATCCCAGTCAGACTCGTCTAGACCATCTTCAATTGAGATAATTGGGTAGTTAGTCACCCACTCAGAAAGAAGGTCAACCATACCTTCAGACGTTAACTCACG
>CAZJPO010000057.1:4997-11915 GCA_964547865.1 uncultured Thiosulfatimonas sp. | reverse complement strand
AATTTTTTGAGTGCGGTTATACTTCGCACTCATTTCTATTCAAAAAACTTTTGCAAGGTTCACCCCAAGATGATCCAGGATGAAACTCACAAAAGCTTCTTTAGGTAGTCTAAGGCCTAGGCCTTAGACCCACCTATCAAAGTTAGCTTAGGCTAAGTCGTTACTTAGCTTTTGCTGGTGCAGCTGGCGCTGCTGGAGCCATTGCCGGTGGTGCTGGTGGCATTGGGTATGGTGCATACCCTTGTTGTGGGTAGTTATATGGTGCACGATATCCATAACCTTGGCCTTGGTAGCGGTTGTCACCGTAGCCTTGACCATAACCTTGGCCGTATCCTTGGCCTTGGTAGTTTCCACCACCGTACTGGTTATAGTTTTGGTACCCTTGACCAGATGTGTTGTAGTTCTGATTTCCTTGACCACGACCATCTGCGTTACCTGACATGTCAGATTCACCGCTCATGCCAAAGTTAAAAGACCCCTTTGCCTTACCTTGACCCTTAGCGTTACCTTGACCTTGACCTTGTCCCTGACCTTGGCCTTGTCCCTGGCCTTGTCCCTGGCCTTGGCCATATTGGTTACCATAGCCTTGGCCATGTCCTTGACCCTGACCCTGACCCTGACCGTACTGATTACCGTATGCATTACTATTACCGTAACCAGAGTTGTTTCCACCCCATGGTGAGTCAAACCAATCTGCTGAAGCTGATTGAGCGCCAAACATGGCCGCAGAAACGATTGATGCAAGAGCTAATTTTTTAATACTCATTACTTTCTCCTTTGATAGCATATGCGTACTCTTTATATTCCAAGTGGGGCGAGTACAGTTTTAACCACTTGGCTTTGAGTCGGTTTTGTTGACACTCTGACCTGTCAACAGAACCATTTTGAACTCGCGTTCAAATTACCTATTAAATGGCATGTTCATCGATGGTGTTGTAAACGATGGACTTGGCATTTCAAAATTTGGGCTCGGCATGGAGAAGTTGTCCATGTTTGGCATTCCTGGCATATTGTTAAATTCTGGCATATCTGGTGTTGCCCAGTTGCCCATATCCATATTCGGCATGTTCCAGTTACCCATATTCATACCCGGCATCCAGCTATTACTGTTAAAGTTAGGCCAGCTACCCCAACCCGTATTACCTCTGTATGGTGCTTTTGGCGGGTAGTAAGACTGTTGCGGTTGCTGATAGCCATAAGCGGGTGGTTGCGGAGCATAGCCGTAATTAGGTGCAGGGTAAGGTGCGCCTTGTGGCGGTTGCGGGTAAGGCATTTGCTGCTGTGGATATGGCATGGGTGGTGGTGCCATATTGTTCTGCGGCATAGGCGGTTGTTGAGTGCGATTTGCATCAACCCATTGCGGCGACTGAGTCGATGGCATATACGCCTGTTCAGACTGAGGCCACTGCTGAGCTTGCGCTACAGAACTTGAAACTGCCATAACCATTAGGGGAGCCCATAGCTTTAATGTCTTTTTCATTTATATATCCTTTAAGCGAATACCGCGTTTACGACGAGTTTCTGTCGGCATATCATCCGATTTCTTTTTGGCCGGTTTACGAGCTGCTGTTTTAGTCGTTGTAGCTGGCTTTTTAGTTGCCGCTTTTTTGGTCGTTGTTCTCTTGCGAGTTGTTTTAGTTGCCGGAGCTTTTTTAGCTTCCTCGGCCTGCTTAGCCTCTTCGGCTTTTCTAGCTTCCTCTGCTTGCTTAGCCTCTTCGGCTTTTTTAGCTTGCTCAGCCTGCTTAGCCTCTTCGGCTTTTCTAGTTTCTTCACCTTGGTCGATTGGCGTTTCTTGAATTGGCTTGTACTCATCATCTAATTTGATGCGCTTACCAATAGAGAAGTAAGGGTTGATGACCGTTTTGATACTGGTTACGGTTTTACTTAGCTTAGACTTATCTTCGTTACCATTTTCTTCAGGCAAGTTACATCTTGGAATCGGATCGCCAGTACTGTCTGTTCCTCCTGGACAAAATGCGGCTCTAGCACTGACACAACCCAGTGGAATAACGACAAGGGTTAATAGCGTCGCAATCACAACACCAAACATCAATGAAATTGCCATCCCTTGGAAGATTGGGTCAAACAAGATAACGCTTGATCCAAGTACAAGGGCAACCGCTGTAATCATGATTGGACGGGTACGGGCCTTACAGGCTTGAATAACCGCTTCAGTGATTGGCGCACCGTTTTTAATCTCTTGTCGAGAGAAGTCAACCAAGAGAATCGAGTTCCTCACAATAATCCCGGCGAGGGCGATAAACCCAATCATTGAGGTGGCCGTAAATTCTGCCCCCATAATCCAGTGTCCAGGTGCGATACCGATAATGGTTAATGGAATTGGCGCCATTACGATCAATGGGATCAGGAAGTTTTTAAACTCCCAGACAACCAGCATATAGATAATTAACAGTGCGATACCAAACGCTAGGCCCATATCACGGAAAGTCTCATAGGTGACGGTCCATTCACCTGCCCAGATAAAGCCTGGTTCTGTCATGCCTTCAGGGCGACTAATAAAGTTGCCTTCTAGCCCCTTCAAGTCGTCTGTATTATCAAGAATGTCTTGGATTTCGATCATGCCGTAGATAGGTGCCCCAAGTCGGCCGATACCGTTCCCTGTGACATATTCAACTGGGCGTAAATCTTTGTGATAGATAACGCTTTGTTCGCTTTCGATCACAAAGCGACCCAGCTCAGATAGAGGGACAGTCGAGCCGTGTTGTGTCATGACAGGAATGGTTCCCAAACGAGCGAATTCAGCACGCATTTCTAGTGGGACTTCAAGGGTAATAAAGGTCGGTTCCCTCATAAAGCCTTGCTTTGCATCACCTAGCGTATAACCACCCATTGCCATTTCTAAGGTGCGGTTAATAGTGGTGACCGAGATACCACTCTCTATCGCTTTTTGTTTATCGATGACAAAGCGCCAAGCGTTGTGTGGTTCGCTTAAGAAGTTGTCTACATCCGCCAAGTTAGAAGCGTTATCAAACACATCGGTTAACGCTTTTGCTGTTTCTCGACGAGTCGCCTCATCAGGTCCGTAGACTTCAGCGACAACAGCCTGAATCACAGGAGGACCCGGAGGCATTTCAACTATTTGAATTTTAGCTTTTGTACCTTCAATGATTTTTAGAAGCTGATCTCGCATGGCTTCTGCCACTTCGTGACTGCTGCGCTCCCGTTCAGACTTATCGACTAGGTGAATCTGAATATCTGATTCCCAAGGGTTTTGGCGAAGATAGTAGTGGCGTACCAGTCCGTTAAAGTCATAAGGTGCGGCTGTACCTACATAGCTTTCCATCGTATGAATTTCGTCAATGGTTTGCAGTTCTTTAACTAGTTGGTGCGTGGCGTTTGCCGTTACAGGAAGAGCGGTTCCTTCAGGGAAGTTCACCACCACACTCATATCTGGTTTGTCGTCAAATGGAAGCAGTTTGACTGGAACCATTGCGGTATAGACCAGCATTATGGCAATAAAGAATGCACCGATAATTCCAATTAGGAAACCCCAGCCTTTGACTTTTCCGATCAGAAGGCTGCCTAGAAGCTTACGGAAGAAGACTTCCATTTTTTCACTTTGCTCGTGTTCCTTTTTCTCGGCTTCAGCGAGTGTTTTCATACTTGGTTTGATGCGCATGGCCAACCAAGGAGTAAATGCGAAAGCGGCGAATAGTGAAATGATCATAGCCACAGATCCCAGAGCGGGGATTGGCGCCATATAAGGCCCCATCATTCCGCTTACAAAGGCCATTGGCATTAGTGCTGCGATGACGGCAAAGGTTGCGATAATTGTTGGGTTTCCGACCTCGGCAACGGCTGCCACAGAGGTTTCGGTGTCACTTTTGTTGGACATCAACCAGCGTCGATAGATGTTTTCTAGCACCACCACGGCGTCATCTACCAGTATCCCAATCGAGAAAATTAAGGCAAAGAGACTGACTCGGTCAATAGTGAACTCAAGTACCCATGCCATGAAGACAGTGGATAAAATAACCGATGGAATGACAAGCGCGACCACGACACCAGCATGCCAACCTAAGAAAAGCCAGACCAATAGGGTTACGGCACCCGTTGCGATAAACAGTTTGAATATAAGGTTGTTGACCTTGTCATTGGCTGACTGGCCATAGTTTCGACTAATGGTGACTTCCACTTCTGGCGGGATGAGAACGCCTTTGAGGCCGTCCATTCTTTCAATAGCATCGGCCGCGACAGAAACCCCATTGGTCCCTGGTTTTTTCGCCAGGGCAATGGTTATGGCATTTCGACCATCTTGCGATGGGTTGTCTCCACTGTATCCTGGGCCGGTATAGTAAGTCACTAATTTAGAAGGATCTTCACTGTTGACGGTGACGGTAGCGATATCACGAACATAGACAGGTGCATTATCTTGAATTCCGACAATAAGGTTTTCAATGTCCTCAACCGTGGCTAAAAAATCACCGGTATAAACTTTAAAAGACTGTTGCCATGCTTCAATTTTGCCAGTATCTAATTCACTATTAGCGGCCTGGATAGTCTGACCGATTTGGGTTAGAGAAATATCGTAACCAGCAAGCTTTTCGGGTGAGACCTGGATTTTAATTTCTCGAGGCTCTCCTCCGATTACATAACCTTGGTTGGCACCATCAATTTCACCGAGAGATTGCAGTGCATCGAGACCAAGTAGACGCAGCTGACTGGAGTCTAGGGCATCAGAGGAAAGCGTAAAAGTTACCATTGGTACGTCATCCGCACCTTTAGGTTTGATTAAAGGCTGCTTGACACCGGGAGGCACTACATCGGCATTGGAAGAAAGCTTGTTATAGAGGTTAACTAGGGCTTTTTCCATGTTTTCACCTACTTCATACTGAACGGTGATCAAGCTTTGACCACGCATAGAAGCTGAGTAAACATGTTTAACGCCGTTAATTTCTTTTAGCAGGCGCTCTAAAGGCTCTGATAGTAGAGACTCTACCTGTTTTGAAGAGGCACCAGGGTATTGAACAAAGATGTCCGCCATTGGCACTGATATTTGTGGGTCTTCTTGGCGAGGCGTAAAGATAACACCAAAAATCCCAATTAAGAAACTGGCGATCAGGAATAGCGGTGTAATGGGTGAATTAATATAGTTTTTGGCAATACTGCCCGCCATATCATGGCGTTGCTCATCATCCTGCTCTAGATGATCATTGGCCGGTTGGTTGTTTTCCATGTGTGACATCCTTACGCGTCTTCTTCTTTACTTGCTTGCGTTTCAGACGGTGGCATCAATCTGCCATTTTTAAGTACCCAGCCTGACATAATGCTTGCCGGAGGGTTCACAACAATTTGTTCGCCTTCATTTAAACCAGATAAAACGGTGTGTTGACCGTTAAAAGAGCTGCGGCTAATGCGAACAATCTTCATTGAAACTTTATTGGTGTTTGGGTTGTAGACGAAGACACTCGGTAAGCTACCTCTTTTGACGACGGCACTGCTTGGAATAATCGGGAATGACTGATTGTTAGAAGTTGCGTTAGATACCGCAACTTGGGCATACATTCCTGGCGCTGCAGGTGCACCCAATGGTAAGTCCATTTTTACCTTAACCGTATGTTGCTGACCGTTTGCAACCGGGAAAACTTGTGCAACACGCACCTGTATTGGAGGTCCATTCGCAATTTTTGCGTTGAGCACCTGACCCTTTTTAATCCCCCGCATGAGGTTAACCGGGACGTTAAGTTCGATACTTAGGTGGTTACTTTTTGCAAACTTAAGCATGGGCTGACCAGGTTGAACGGTGTCTCCAGCCTCGACTAGCTTTTCGACAATAACCCCTTCAAACGGTGCAATAGATTTTGTATCGTGTAGGCGGACATCAATTTCATCGATTTGAGCTTTAATTTGCGCCATTTGAGCTTGAGCTTCTTTGACTCGAGACATGGCGTTGGTTAAGTCAGCTCGTTTTTCGACATCTGAATCGCCCACTCCCATGGTATCGCCCATTGGCTTGGCAAACATTTGATCCATTAGGTTTGGTAGCGCCATTCCAGGCATGCTTTGCTCAGACTTTGGACTCCAAAGCTCTCTATTATATTGTGCGTGAGCATTTTGATAGGCGTAGGAGGCTTGGTTCCATTGCGCCATGGCTGCTTTGCGCTGGGCTCTCAGAGCATCATCATCAATTGAGATTAATAGTGTGCCCGTCTCAAAGACATCTCCCTCAATCCCGGCAACATAGTTGACTTGCCCAGGCATTTGAGCGGTTAAAGTCACCTCTTTAAAAGGAATAACCGTTCCACCCAGGTTAACTTTTCGGTCATAAACAGCTGACTTTACTGTTTCTATCTGTATCTCTGTGCTTTTCGATCCCATTGCGTTCGATGCCGCTATAGGCAACGCGCACAGTACAATCAAAGCATGCAATTTTAATGAATTAAATTTCATTCAATTGTCTCCGCAACTTTTTTCTCTTTCTTACTCGTTTTGTAACCATAAACCAAGAGTTATCAGAAAGATAAATAAAGAAATTTATGCTTTTTAAAAAAATCTATGAGGAGAGGGTGATAGAAGGTGTAAAGCCCGTGCTTGGATATAAGCTGTTGATTATATTAGGATATTACCGTTTAATAATATGGTTCTTTTCTAATATTTTAGTTGTTTATGCAAGATAAGCTCTCGCTTATGACTGGGTGTGTTTTTTCGGTTTTTGGCTTAATTCTGTACTTATTCTTATTATTTGTAGTGACAGCTTTTGGCGATTAGGGGGGGAGCTGGAAATTTTTTTTAAATTGATGATAATGGTTTAGCGCTTAGGGTAATAGGGAAAAATACTACCTTGAAGTGTATTGTCCTAAAGTACAGTAGTGCTTTATATAAATAGACGGTATTATGCTCACATATAAAGTAAATAGTGGCTTCAGGTTAAGTCGAGTTGGAGAAAAGAATGTCAAT
>CAZJPO010000057.1:0-4897 GCA_964547865.1 uncultured Thiosulfatimonas sp. | reverse complement strand
TCGAGTTGGAGAAAAGAATGTCAATTATTGTTGGTCAAGTTTCTAAGGTTGAAGGTGTAGTAAAGGCCGTTAATCCTGTTACTGGCAAAGAGCGTGTTCTACAAGAAGGTAGTGAAGTCTTTGCGGGTGAGATTATACAGACATCAGGTAAAGGTGGTGTTGTTATTGAGATGAACAACGGCACTCTATTAACTTTGGGCCGTGATACACAGATGCGTTTGGATGAAGATGTGACTTCGCAGGCCAGCTTTACTGATTCAGGCACAGAAGGTTCAGTTGATATTGAAGCTCTACAACAAGCGGTTTTGGAAGGTAACTTTGAGGCTCTAGAGGCTGCTGCAGCCGGTGAAGCATTGTTGGTTGGGAGTGCGTCTGAAGGTGGAGTATTTGTAGAGAGGCTTGCGGCAGAGGGTGAGGTAACGTCTGGATTTGAAACAACAGCGGCGGCACCTGCTTTCGATATCCAAGATGAAGACGCAATTATTGATGACGAAAATGAAGGCCCAGAAGCTGATCCGGTGCTTACCAGAGTCAATCAAGGAACAGATTATGAGAGTTTGGCTGGTTTTGCTAGTTCAGCCTCAACGCCTGACGCCGACCAGATTGCTTTCTTTAAGTTGATTGATATTGGCGGCGGCTTGGATGGTGATTTGTCTATTCGAGAAGATGATGGTAGCGATCCCGCTGATTTAGGTGGTGAAGATCTTGAAACAGCTGAGAATAGCTTAGTCTTTGATATTACCTCATTGCCATCTTATGGTGATTTATACATTGAACAAAATGGTGTTTACACCAAGGTAGATACTTCTAATTTAAATGATGCTACGACCTTATTGAGCACAGCGGATAAGTTATATTGGGTTGCAACGCATGGGGAGGCCCTTGACACACCTGAACAATCGATTGGTGGTGTATACGATAGCGTGGCTGGTATGCAGGAAAGTTGGACATCAAATGCAAGCGTAAAGGTTTCTGCTGTTAGTGGGAATTACGAACAAGCAGATATTTCTTATAACTTAAGGGATGGAATTGGGGTCGTGGGCGACACGGGCGGCCCTAATAAGCAGCTTGGTTATGATGCGAAGACTGGCGGTGCAGAACGTATTGTTGTTGACTTTACTAAGGAAGATGGTGAAGTTGGAGCGCCTGTAACGAATGTAAAAGTTGCGATTACCCACCTTATAAAATATGAGGGTGGCGGTGAAATAGGGCATTTTGAAGCTTTTCTTGATGGTAAATCTCTTGGTAAGTTCTCTTTCTCTAACAACCCTTATGTGGGGGCTGACTATTTACTAGATGCCGAAGCACATGGTTCTGGGAACTCTGCTGGCGGTAACTCTGGTACTTTAGTCATTGATGACTTAGTCTTTGATCAAATTGTCTTTTCTGCAGGTGCCTATGGAAACCAGGGTGATACGGTTGGAGATTCGAGTGACTACTTTATTGGAGGCATCACATACCATGAAGTCCCTGATGTTGAATTTGGGTATAAAGTAATTGATGAATCCGGTGCTGAAAGTTCAGGGGCACCTGTTGTAATCGATGTGTTTACCGATACAGACGTGCCGGAATTAGTAAAAGGCACCCCGGATGATGATGGTTTGCTAGTTGGTGCAAATGACGCTGATTTGATTATTGGCGGCCTTGGCTCAGATACTATGACTGGTGGCGCGGCTTCAGATACATTTGCTTGGTTGGCGGGTGAGGCTGATGGTTCAACTGACACCATTACAGACTTTACCTTGGGGCGTGGAGGAGATTTGCTTGATTTATCGGAAATTTTGATCAATGAAGAAAATGGCGATTTATCAAACTACTTGAATATTAATTATGATGGCGTCGATTCGACGTTGGTTGTTAATGCCGACGCAGCGGGAGCAGATGAGTTAACGATTGTCCTGAAGGATATTAACTTGAATAGCTTGGGGGCGACTCAGCTAGATATTATTAATAAGTTAATTGATGACGGTAACTTGATTGTTGATGAATAAATCAAAAAAGGGTCGAAACCAAAAAATAATAATGAATAAATGTTATTTAAATAACTTTTAGAAGGGGCGATTTATCGCCCTTTTTTTTGGCCTTTTATTTGCTGAGATAATCGATTAATCTTTATGGCTGGAAATCGGTTGTTTATTGTGCACTTAGTACTTTTTGTAGGTGTCCATTAGTACAATGGTTATTCTTGTTTAAAAGAGTATGATTGATTTTTAAATAGCAAAATTTAATAAGTTAAGTTTGAAATGTTGGAGTTAAGGCATGTCTAATGCAGTAGGGCAAGTGGCAAAAGTTGAAGGGGTTGTTAAGGCGATTAATCCTTTAACTGGCGAGTCTAGAGTTCTTTATACTGGTAGCACCGTGTTTCTGGGTGAGGTGATTGAAACATCTGGAGCTGGCGGGGTTGTTCTTGAGATGAATAATGGCAGCCTTTTGACTCTTGGACGAGACAGCCAAATGTTAATTGATGCTGATGTTGCTGAAGATGCAAGTAATGTCGATGCCATAACAGAAACTTCAATTGATCTAGCGGTACTTCAGCAAGCAATTTTAGAAGGTGATTTTACTGAGCTAGAAGCGACGGCTTCAGGGTCAGCTATCACAGAAGCAAGTAGTGTACTTGGCGCGGCGGGGTTTTTGGATAATGCTCTTTCCAGAGAAGAGGTAACCTCTGGGTTTGATACGGCCTCTCAGTCTGGCGGAGCGACTCAACTTAGAAGAGATAATTTTCTGGTTCCTCAGGCAGTTATTAATACCACGCCAACGATTAAAATTTTTGAATCCTCTAATGACTCTACTCCAAATCTTGCACAAGATAACCTTAAGCGTGTTTATGAACGCGGGCTTATTGATGAAGCAGATGAAAGTGATATTACTTTCGGTCAAATCAACATACAAGCTGGTGATGGCATCAAACAGATTGCCATTGAAGGCCAAACAATCTCTTTTGGTGAGCTGAGATTAGTCAGTTCTAAAGCCATCCAAGTTGATACGGGAGAGGGTGTTCTTACCCTGCAAAACTATGATGTTTCTACCGGAGATTTAACCTATTTTTATCAGTTAAAAGGGGCGCAATCTCACTCAGAAGGCGATGTAATCGATTCCATTACTATTTCAGTTGAAGACAGTGATGGTGATACAGCTGAAGCCGAGCTTAAGATTGAAATTGTCAACGATGTGCCGATAGCCAGAGCGGATCAAAGCAGTATTACCGAAGACACTCCAGAGGTTGCTGGGAATGTCTTTGACAACGATAAGTTAAGTGCTGACAACAGCTCTTTGGCAAACCCGGGCCTTATTCAAGGGGAATATGGCGTTTTAACATTTAATGTAGATGGATCATATTCGTACGAGCTTGATAATAGCCTTTTTGTGGTTCAAGACTTGGATGATGGCGAAAAACTGGAAGAGAGTTTCAGTTATACCATTCAAGATGCAGATGGGGACACTAGCTCAGCTGAGTTGATCATTGAAATTAACGGTACAACAGATCCTAAACCTGAGATTAGAGTAGATGATGTTATTGTCGATGAAGATGCCGGTGTGGCTATCTTCACTGTAAGTTTAAATCACGGCTATTATGACAATGTATCTGTCTCCTATCAAACAGAGGACTCAACGGCAGAAGCTGGTAAAGATTATGAGGCGGTTCAAGGGCAGCTTGCTTTTGCGCCTGGAGAGTTAACCCAAGAGGTTGTGGTTCCGATTACTGATGATTTCTTAAAAGAGATGAGCGAAGCTTTTCACCTCAACCTTTCCAATCCAACGAATTCAACTATTGCCGATAGCCAAGCAAAAGCAACGATTCAAGATGAAACCGCATTTGGAGCAGAGGATACCGCTGTCATCAGTATTCGTGGCGATGATAGCGCGACTGAAGGAGGCCAAGCCTCTTATGTTGTTTCGGTAGACCAAGTGCCTACGGAGCCTATGACGGTTCAGGTTTCCTACGAATATAGAACCGCCGAATCTGACGATGTTCAAACATATACTACCGAGGTGACTTTTGCCCCAGGTATGACCGAAGTACCTTTTACTGTCGATATGACCGATGATGTTTATGCTGAATCAAATGAGGTTTTTGGTGTTTCAATTGGCAGTCCTGTTGGCGGAGGGTTTGAAAATATAGAAGTTGGAACATCTGGAAGCGTTACCACTCAAATCATTGACACGATTGATACGGTCACGGTTGATCTAAGCGCCACGCCAAGCATTGATGAAATCGGCACAAGCATTACTTACACTGCAACGCTAAGTGAAGCCTCTCAAGGTAATACCGTTATTACGCTAGATAATGGTGAAACCATCACCATTGCAGATGGTCAAACTACGGGCAGTGTTGAACATAGCATTAGTGCAGATGAAGACGTCTATCTAGATGCCAGCTCAGTGAGTGCCAGCATTACCGATGCAACAGGCGGCAACTTCGAAGATCTTCAGGTTGGCAATGGTTCTGTCACCACACAGGTCACTGACACCATCGATACCGTCACAGTTGATTTAAGTGCCACGCCAAGCATTGATGAAATCGGCACAAGCATTACTTACACTGCAACGCTAAGTGAAGCCTCTCAAGGTAATACCGTTATTACGCTAGATAATGGTGAAACCATCACCATTGCAGATGGTCAAACTACGGGCAGTGTTGAACATAGCATTAGTGCAGATGAAGACGTCTATCTAGATGCCAGCTCAGTGAGTGCCAGCATTACCGATGCAACAGGCGGAAACTTCGAAAACTTAGCGATTGATTCTTCGCCTGCCACAACTCAAATTACAGATACCACCGACACCGTCACAGTTGATTTAAGTGCTACGCCAAGTATTGATGAAGCGGGCACCAGTGTTACTTATACCGCAACCCTAAGTGAAGCCTCACAGGGTGAAACAGTAGTAACAC
>CAZJPO010000056.1:5402-11970 GCA_964547865.1 uncultured Thiosulfatimonas sp. | reverse complement strand
GATTAACTTTGAGTTAGTATAAACTAATTTGAGTGTGCCATGCTGATAGACATATTAAAAAGGCAAACACCCCAAAACATCATAATCACCTAATATTTAAATTCTTTATGATGCGAGTCATTCCCATTTACAAATGGCCCTGTATTGATTAGATTGTGTCAAGTCTGCTTAATAGGTGATCACTTTCTAGGGTCCTATGTAAGTAGGACAAATTTAAAACGAAAGACTTTTCAAACAGGATTTGAAACTCGATTTTCAGAATCCAAAAAAATAATTCAAGGTTTGGAGAACTACATGAAAAGGCGTGAATTAATTAAACTTGGTGCTGCGGCAACGGCTGGTGTTGCAGGATCACAATTATTAACAGGCTGTGGTAACAACCAGTCTAAGGCAGCTGGAAGCATGGCTTCTTCAGGTGCAAGTGCAAAAGCACGCGTTGTTGTTGTCGGTGGTGGTATTGGTGGTGTTTCAGCCGCTCAAGCTGTTAAAAAAGCAGATCCAGCTATCGAAGTAACAGTTATCGAAAGAAACAAATTCTATTCAACTTGTTTTGGTAGTAACTGGGTACTTTCAGACAAGTTTAAAATGAGTGAAATCACTTCTAACTACAACAAGATGTCTGCAAAACACAAAATCAATATGGTTTTCGACGAAGTAGTTGGTGTTGACCCTGTTAAGCAAACTGTTAGCCTAGCGAACGGTAAGCCTATGGCTTATGATCGCCTAATCGTTTCTCCAGGTATCTCTTTCCGTTGGGACACAATTGAAGGTCACGATGAAAGTACTTCTAACCTAGTTCCACACGCTTGGAAAGCGGGTTATCAAACAATGATGCTTAAAGAGCAAATTGATGACATGAAAGATGGTGGAACAATTGTAATGTCTTGTCCTCCAAACCCTTTCCGCTGCCCTCCTGGTCCTCCAGAGCGTGCGAGTCAGATCGCAGCTTACCTAAAACGTGAGAAGCCTAAGTCAAAACTAATTATCCTTGATGAGAAGAATAAGTTCTCTAAAAAAGGCCTATTCGAAATGGGTTGGGAAATGCACTATGGCTACAACACTGACAATGCAATCATCGAGTGGATTCCAAAACAAGACGGTGGTTCTGTAAAAGCTGTTGATCCTCATAAGAAAACTTTAACAACGGCTGATGGTGAAGTCATCAAAGCAGACGTTATCAACTACATCCCTGCTCAAAAAGCGAACATGACTGCTGTAAAACTAGGTCTTGTTAATGATAAAGGCTGGTGCCCAGTTGATCAGCAAACATTTGAATCAACAATGGTTAAGAACGTTCACGTTCTTGGTGATGCGTCAATCTCTAGCCCAATGCCTAAGTCTGGTTTCGCTGCAAACTCACAAGGTGCTGTCTGTGGTAAAGCGGTTGCGGCACTTCTTAACGGTCAAGAGACCAACGCTTCTGCTAACCTAGGTAACCAGTGTTACTCACTAATCACAAACGATCACGGTATCTCAGTTGCGGCTGGTTACAAGATCAAAGATCGTAAGATCACTAAAACGAACGGCGGATTGTTCCCTAAAGATCATACTGCTAAAGCGTTTAAAGCTGAGTCTCAAGCAGCTGTTGGTTGGTACTACAGTATAGCAGGTGTGTTGTTTAACTAATTTAAACAATACCACTCGCTCAAAAAACCCTGGCTTAGCTGGGGTTTTTTTTATTGCTGAAAAACATACTTATCCAAAAAGAACCGGTTTGTAAGTAATCAACCTTAAATTTAGACCCGAATAATATTCGGGCACCCCTTCATCCAGTTGGTATTTACCTCTTTCGGGGCGGACTTTACCAATACAACAGATACAGCACTCGGGTTTTATCATCGAGAGGAGGTGATCCTCAACCATCACCATAACTCTGATCAGAAGTACGGTTTCGACCTCTTCAGAAGCCGGTTCGACACTTGAAAACAGAGAATTGAACAGCTTGTTGAGCTCTACCAGTTCTTAAAAGCCAGCAACAAAGGTGCAAACTTCCTAATGAAGAGGCTTACTTCGTTAACGGAGAGAAGAAGCCGTTACTGGACGGTGATGAAAAACTTAACCTCAATGTACGGGCAGGCACACTGAACTTTTCAAAGCGAGAAAAGATAATGGATCACGCTCGCGTTTTGCTGGAAACACTGGAGACACTGCCTTTTCCTAAAAAATACGAGCACGTTGTCGATATTACCGACAACCACCATGAAAAACTGGACGGTAGCGGGTACCCAAGAGGCCTGACAGGCGATAAACTCACCCTAGAAGACAAGATACTGATCCTAGCAGATCAGTACGAAGCACTTTCTTCCAAAGACAGGCCGTGCAAAGATCCAAACAAACTCTCTCAGATTTTTAATATTTTGGGAAATATGGCCAATGAAGGCTTAATTGATAAAACCTTGTTGCAGTTCTTTTTTGATAGCGGCACTTACAAGGTCTTTAATGAAAATTTACAGCCTGATCAACTTGATGAAATCAGCTTAAAATTGAATTAACGAAAAAAGGTTAAATTGATTATTCTGAAGAGATATCGGCCTTTTCATTTAAGGCATCTTGCATAGGTTCATCGGTATTAAGTTCAGCCATATAGCCAATTTGTGACTGCTCTTCGGCGGTAAACTCAACTTTTTCGCCCTTGCTTAACGCTAACAGCTTTCTTTCTAAACTTCGATTATCTACCATCTGACTACGATCCATTCTTAAAGGCCTCTGTTCCGCTTGAAATGAGGCTTATCAAGGGCAACCTTAAATTTTCTGGGGATTCTATCAAAACTTAAGCCCTTTTACTTATTAAGTTTATATTTAATTTTTATGACGACAATCAGATTATTAATCTCATCATTATCTCTTTTAAACTCCTTATCAGAGTTATATGATTAACGACTAAACCAGACGGCAAGGCAGACATGGCACCCATAGAAGTATCGACAATTCTACTGACATTCGGCGGCTTGTTTATTTTAGGTCTGCTGGCAGACTTATTAGGCCGTCATACCCTGCCTCGCGTCACTCTGTTAATTGTTGCTGGGGTAATTATTGGCCCCTCGATACTCAACTGGCTGCCCAGTTTTACCCAAGACTGGTTCCCTGTCCTCACTGATATCGCCCTGGCAATGATTGGCTTTATGCTCGGCCAGTCGCTAACCAAAAAGCGCCTATCCGAAATGGGAAAACCCATCCTGAGCATCTCTGTCAGCGTAATGATCTTCACATCGACTTTCATGTTTTTGGGGCTTATTTTGCTCGGAGCTCCGATTGAACTCGCCTTAATTTTGGCGGGGATCGCTCCCGCAACCGCCCCCGCTCCAGTGGTTGATGTGGTTCAAGAGGTGGATGCTAAAGGGCCATATACAGGGACCTTACTGGGCATTGTCGCCGTTGACGATGCGTGGGGGATGATCCTCTTCAGCTTACTGCTTGTTATTGCCTCGATTATTGTGGGACAGGGCAGTGCATTAGAAAGCTTCTTGATGGGCGGCTGGGATATTCTGGGTTCCATATTGATCGGCATTGTCCTCGGTTTTCCAATGGCGTATATCACGAGCCACCTCTACCCGGGAAAGTCCTCTCAGGCAGAGGTACTAGGACTCGTCATGCTCTGCGCCGGTGTCTCAGAGTGGCTAGAAGTCTCCTATATCCTGTCAAGTATGGTGATGGGGCTCATTGTTGCCAACTTCACCAAACACCATAAAAAACGAGTCTTCAAAGAAATAGAGACTTTTGAATGGCCACTATTGATTTTGTTTTTCTTGCTCGCGGGCGCCTCTTTAGACCTCAACGCCATTAACAGTATCGGGCTTTTAGGAGCTGGCTATATCTTGTTCCGAATTCTCGGTCGATTAGCGGGATCTTTCTTCGGAACTCAATGGTGCCAGTCATGTTTTACCTCTCTCCCTCAGAACAAGCACACAGTCAAGCCGCAAGACGCTATCAAGCTCTATCGCTGGATGGGACTGGGGTTGTTGCCCCATGCAGGTATCCCTATCGGGATGGCTCTATTTGCCATTCAATACTTCCCAGAACATCAAGCCACCATTCTGGCAATCATCTTGGGTTCGGCCATCCTATTCGAACTGATCGGCCCGCCCTTAACTCGCCATTTATTGATTAAAAGTGGTGAGACACGCCCAAACCAGAAGCGATAACTCGCCTGTTACGCGATGAATGTTTCATGTGGAACATTCTCTGTGCCTCTGCTTCTTGATTTAAAATCTCGCCCTGTTGATCTTTGGGGCCGTCCAAAGATAAAGCTGGCCCCAACTCGCATTCAAGTTACTTTATTTCACAACTTAGATAAAATACTCCTCATGAGTAAAAGCAGAGTATTACAAGACCGTAATTTTGATAAGTTAGTCGATAAATTCGAAGCAAAAGTCTATGACACCGTTAAAGGCGAGTGGCGCCTCAAGCTTCTCAAAGAAGATCTATCCCAATTCCACCCCAGTCAAAATACAAGTGTCCCTGATTTGACCGTTTGGGATGCGGGATGCGGCCTTGCTCAAGTCAGCCAATGGCTCGCTCTTTCCAATCACAACCTGACGCTATGCGACCTGTCACACCAAATGTTAATTCGCGCCAAACAGCGTTTTGCCGACCAAGATTTACATGCCTCCTTTATCGAGGGCCCAGCTCAAAAAGTGGCTCAACAACTCGGTGACTTTGACCTCGTGCTATTTCATGCCGTACTAGAGTGGCTCGCAGAACCCAAACAAACTCTGAAAGCTGTCGTCAACAAAGTAAAACCTGGCGGGTATCTATCGCTGCTTTTTTATAACCGAAACGCTGTTGTTATTCGCAATACTCTTAAAGGTGCTTGGCGACTAAATATGCTCATCAATGACGACTATATAGGCAAAGGAAAAAAACTCACGCCACCTAACCCCCAAATCCCAGAAGAGGTTTGTGATTGGCTCAGTGAATGGGGGTTTGAAATCCAAGTTCATACCGGTATTCGAATCTTTCACGACTACATGTCAGCAGAGTCTATGGCTGCCACAGACATGGACGAGTTACTTAATCTAGAGTACCGCTATTGCCGAGAACCCACCTATCGTAATATGGGTCGCTATATTCATCTTTTGGCTAAACGAAAACCTGATTAAGGTTCCAACGCCCTCCCCGTAATATACAAGCAAAAAAAACCTAAAATGGTATGGTTAAAGTATAGCTACCAGATAATGATTCGGTTATGAGTGAACAAGAATACAAAGTCTTTTTGAAGGAATTAGTTCAGGACTTGGAGAGGTATTTGATCCAAAGTTCTTCTATGACCCATGTCATATTTTCGCTTAAAGAGATGCAAGCTCTGATTAAGATAGAAGAGTACTGGCTGCATAAAATTCTCGTCTCCCAACTGACGGTTGACGACCTTGTTGAACTCGAAGAGATTGGCCAACAGCTCAATCAAACCTATAATCTCTCACTCAGTGATGTCATCGACCTGATTGATACCGCTCAAAATTATTGCCTGACCTCTCTTCCGCACTCTTCTCTACCAATACCCTCAGAAAAAATCATTGCTGCCGCAACTCAGGTTAAGCAACATTTAGGGTATGGCTTTTTTAAATCAGCCGTAGATGAATTTGTAAACCGTTTTGAAGAAAACGGTTTCATGGATACGCCGGCAATGAAACTACATAAAAACTGGCTAAAAAAGCTCCGCGTATTCTTGCAAGACATACACCATAATGAAGCTCCGGTCATGGAACATAATCTTTGCGCGTTTTCTAAATGGCTGGAAACCCTAGAGGCAAAAATGATCCTGCATGCCAGCAAAGACCACCGTTTTGATATGCAGGGCAATATTCTTCTCACCCATAGGGCCGTGCATGAAGAGGCAAGCTACGTCCACATTCACCTTAGCCAACAGCATTATTTAAAAGCTTTATCTCATTTTGATAACTTCTGCCAAGCCTTCTTATTGCTTGATAAATATATCAATGAAGCCAATTTCATTTATCAGAAAAACCGCTATTTCAATTTTATTGATTTTGTCATGGCCGAAGGCAAACACCAGCGGAGCTTGAGCTACTACTTTGTCATTCACTACGGTTTGATTGAACAGGCAGAAATTAGGGGCAAGCAGAAAAAGATCATTTTAGAAAGTTTCACGGATCTCTTTCTAAAAAAACTGGCCGAAAACAATATCGAGCACATCTCCTTATTGCAAAAAAACCGACTCCATGTGGTGATTAAACAGAACCAGCATGCGCTCAACGGTAAAACGGATGCCAACATTTTAATTGACGAAGCGCTCGATGAAGTCTACAACCATTTCAGTCGAATATTGAGTGAACGGCTTTATATCAATCACTTTAAGCTATCCAACCTGACCAATTACGAAACCAAACACTTTAATGCCCTGTTGCAAAAAATACAAAAAGACAAACAGAATCAGCATATAAGAGAAGTTAACGAAAACCAGATTCAACGCTATCAAATATCGGTTGAACAGGACTTTATCCTGCTTGAGACCATCAAACAACATCTTAAAGAACAGACCTTTGACCTGCATTATCAACCTATTGTGGATTATGACGGCAAAATCATGGCGTTAGAATCTTTAATCAGA
>CAZJPO010000056.1:0-5302 GCA_964547865.1 uncultured Thiosulfatimonas sp. | reverse complement strand
AAATTGACCTTCTGGTTATGGATATGCTCTATGAAGATCTGCCACAACTAAAACAGGTCACCGATCAGGTTCACGTCAATATCTACCCTAACTCTTTAGCCAAACCCGAAGTGATCAGCAAGGTTATCCATTTAGCTGAACGCGCCAAACAAATAGATATTGTGCTAATGGTCGAGATCACCGAACACGAAATTCTCATGCACGATGAGGTCCTAAAAGAGCTCAGCCGCAAACATAAAATACATTTTGCAATCGATGACTTTGGCGCCGGATACTCGAATCTCGCCAATCTAGTTGAGTTTGCAAGCAGAGGCATCGTCCAAATTGCAAAACTAGACGGTAAACTGATTGAAGATATCGATTCCGACGAAGTGAGCTTTAGAGTGGTTCGTTTTATTACCGATATGGCTGAAAACCTCGATTTACAACCTGTTATTGCCGAATATGTCGACTCACAGAACAAGCTAGACGCTTTAAACACGCTGCCTTCAAATCTTCTCTATCAGGGCCACTTTTTCAATAAAGCACTGCCTCTAGAAGACTTTCTTAACAGCGATCGTCAAGACTGAGAAACGGGCTTTTTCTCTTGTATAATACACACATCTAAATTTACCGCTAAAGAAGACAACCATGTCCCAAAAAGCTATTGCTCGTTTACTTCTAGACGTCATTATCAAACATCCTAAAACACTGGCACTCATTCCTGTGATTGGAATTCTCTGGTACAGCTACGAAGTTTTTATGGCTCGCCCTGCTATGACCTATATGGGTGTGCCTGCGGTGAATGCCTCTGCCCCTACCAGTGGCATTAAGACCGGACTGAGTCATGTCTTACGCAACCAAGGCTACATGCTGGAATATTCTGAAACTCTAAAAAACCCATTGTGGGTGACCTACAAAATTCCAAAGTACCAGTATAAAAGCGGCAAACGCCCCAGTGGTTTTTCTAAAGACTGGCGTTCAATTGCCAGCGTCAGCCATCAAGATTACACCGGTTCTGGTTATGACCGTGGCCATATGGCTCCCAACTATGTAATCGCCAGCCGCTACGGGCGCACCGCGCAAAAAGAAACCTTCTTAATGACCAATATCACGCCACAAAAACCGCGACTCAATCAAAAATCCTGGCAACGTTTAGAAGAGGTCATCGCCAATGATTTTTCTAAATGGTATGGAGAGTTTTGGGTGGTAACCGGACCAATTTTTGCCAAAACACCTAAGACATTGAAAAACTCAGATGTCAAAATTCCCAAGGCGTTTTATAAAATTCTGATCAAACCCACTTCTCCTGAAACACCTGCTCAGGCACTGGCGTTCATTTTCCCTCAAAAGGCCAAAGCGAAAGCGAGCTTAATGAGCTTTGTCACCACCATTGATGAGGTAGAAAAGCAGACCGGTATCGACTTTTTCCATAAACTGGAAGATGAGTTTGAAACTCAACTAGAATCCAGTCAAACACCAGAAGCATGGCGCTTAAAAGAGGTGGCTACTCGCCCTTCACGCTACTGATGACAGGAAGTTTTGATGAATAGAAGACAATTTATCCAACTAGGGTTCATCGGTTCGGCGCTGTCGATGACAGCCTGTACTATGTCTGAAGTTCGTCGCAGCATTAATACTGGCAAGAAAATCATTGACGGCCAGTATTCTAAGGCGATTGCCTCCCAAGTACCCGGAACCGGTATTCCAGAAATTGATAGCCTAATGCGGCAAGGACTGACACATTTCTTAGATGAAATTACCGAGACCTGGCAGGATAAAACCGTTCCCACCACCGACACCTATGTAAAGTACAGCGATCACTACAAAAGCCGAGCCATCATTAACTTCAGTAGCGGTGAAATTATCGTAGAAACGCAAATCAATCAAGGCTCCAAATCAGCTCTAAAGAAAGCCATTGTTCAAACGCTACTCACCCCAGAAGATCCTGCTCAAAATGACCTCTATAGTGCCAAACCACCCAAAATAGGCAAGATGCCTTTTTTATATGAGCTGGTGCAAGATCAAGACAGAAAGCCTGTACGCTATGCTTGGAGAGCAAATCGCTATGCAAACTATCTATTGAAAAATAGATTCCAGGCTTATCAATATAAAGGCCATACCCGCTACGCCGTGCACTTTAAGATGGTCGCTAACTACCGCCAAAAACAGCAGAAACATTTGAATTTGGCGGTTCAAACACAAGCACGGCGCTATGGGTTAGACCCCGCCACAATTTTCGGGATTATCGAAACGGAAAGCAGTTTCAACCCATACGCCGTTAGCTCTGCTCCAGCTTATGGTCTAATGCAGATTGTGCCAAAAACCGCTGGGAGAGACGTCTATCGTTTTCTACATAACAGAGATGGATTACCCAGCAAACAGATGTTGTTTTCTGCAATGACCAATATCAAATACGGCACGACCTATCTTCATATTCTGAAAAGCCGTTATTTAAGGGGAATACAGAATAGGCAGTCACTTGAATACTGTATGATCTCAGCCTATAACACTGGGGCGGGCAACGTTTTATCGAGTTTTGATCGAAATCAAAGCCGAGCTATCCGCAAAATCAATCAGCTATCAAGCTCTGAAATTTATCAGCATTTGAGACAGAACCTGTCATCATCTGAAGCGCGAAATTATATTAAAAAGGTGGTTCAACACCGTAAAAAGTACCTTAATACCTAGCGCTCAACTTAAAAAGACAGAGTATTGGTGCTATTAATCAAGCCCAATCAATTAATTGAATTACTTGGCAGGCGCCCCATTAATAAAGACCCTGTTCTATCTTTTGTCAAAGGGCGGCTAAATAGGAACCCTTGGGCATTCAAGCATCCAAACTCTTCCATAAATTCCGACTGACTTTGGTTTTCTACTCCCTCTGCAACGGTCGACAGGCCAAGATTAGTTGCCATATTGATAATGGTTTTTGTAATCTCGGCATCTTCATTATCATGTGGCAAATCATAAATGAATGATTGATCAATTTTAATTCGATCAATTGGCATTCTTTTGAGTTGAGCAAGGGAAGAATAACCTGTACCAAAATCATCGATAGAAATCGACACCCCCATCTCTTTAAGATCGGATAAGACTTGTGCCGCATAAGTTCTATTCTGCATGACAGAGGTTTCGGTCAACTCTATCTCGATCCATTCCGCTCTACAGCCAGTGGATTCTAAAGATGACTTTATCACCTTGGATAAGCCCTCATTGGCAAATTGTTTCGCAGAGATATTAATGGCCATTCGGCCTTCCGTTAACCCCTTGGTGTGCCACTCTGTAATCGCTTGCATGGCCTGTAAAATAACTTGGCGACCAATCTGGATAATCAATCCCGTTTCCTCTGCTAATTTAATAAACTCAAATGGTAATAAAACCCCTTCTGTTGGGTGGTTCCAACGAACTAAGGCTTCAAAACCAGTAATAGAGTGATCACTGATATGAAATTGCGGCTGAAAATAGGCTTCGAATTGATGCTCTTCAATGGCAACACGTAATTGCGTTTCGAGTTCAATTCTTTTAATTGCCTTAGTCGTCATTGCTGGATTATAAAAAGCATAGCCATTTCGGCCATTGTCCTTGGCCTGATACATGGCAGTATCGGCGTTTTTCAGGAGGTCATAGCAGTTTTTGCCATCACTCGGAAAAAGACTCACCCCAATACTGGCACCAAGATAGAACCTATGATCTTCTACTTTTACAGGGTGACTAAGAGACTCTAGGATATTATTGACGACATCAGCGACAACATCGGCATGCGGGATCTGCTCAATAATAACGGTAAACTCGTCTCCTCCAAGCCTTGAAACCGTATCTGATTTTCTCACCGCCTTCGATAAAACTTGACTGCATTCAACGAGGACTTTGTCTCCATACTCATGGCCATAGGTATCATTAATCGTTTTGAAAAAGTCCAAATCTAGAAAGATGACCGCAAGTCGGCTGCCATACCGTTGACCAGAAATAACCGCTTGTTCTAAGCGATCTAAGAACAATCTTCGGTTTGGCAGCCCCGTTAAGCTATCAAAGTAAGCAATTTCATCCAGCTTACTTTTTTGTAACTCAACTTGATGCTTGGCCTCCACATAGGGAGTAATGTCGTGTCCGACTTCCACAACCTGCTGCACCTCGCCGGAAGCGTCTAAAACAGGCGTCGCGGTAAACTCAAAATAACGCTGTTGTTTGTCTATCACAAGCCCTTCAACGCGCGTAGTCACTTGTTTTTTATCAAAGCTTTCTCGAACACCTGGATGAGAGCTGAAAGGAACCGCCCCCTCCCTGGTAAGTTGGGTTTCCGTGCATTTAGAGCACAGGTTATCTTGTCTTAAACGATATAGCTTTTCTGCTGACTGATTCATTAAAAACTGCCGGGTATTTTTGTATACCACTAAGACAATATCATCTAAACCATCAATCACTTTTTGCCAAAACAAGGCTTGGCTATGCAGGGCTTGGTGGCTGTGTTCAACTTCTTCTTGTAAAGACTGATTAAAAGCGATTGTCTTTTGAGAGTTACGATAGAAAAGCCAGCCAAAATATGAAAGCAACAGCAATAAGAATATTGCTGAAACTGAGAGCAGCGCCGGTACCAAGGGTTGAGAGAATTCACCTTTTATAGAGATCAGGTCTTGAAACAGAAAGAAGGTTGCCATCGGCTGGCCATTAATATCATTAAGGTGTTTAAAACTCACGTAATGATTGATATCAGCACACAATTCATAAACCGTTGATGTCTGGACTTCTGAAATACGGTTAGTTTTTATCGCCGCAACCAAACTGGGGTTAACCTGTTTGGTCACAATGTAAGCATCACCAATATAATCTTGATGACTTTGGCTGAGAAGCTGTGGCCTATAGCTCTTGTTCACCAATAAAAAAGGAGAGATGCCGGCTTTCTCTAACTTGGCATTTAGTCCATCTAGGCTGCCTATAACTTCAAAGGCTCCCAAAAGTTTTTGATTATCATAAATAGGCACAATCGTTTTTAGAGTCAAATTGTAAATACCGACACTCAAGGTATGCATAATTTGGGGAGACTTAAAAAACAGCTCGAGGTCTTTACGGTTATCGACAATTCTATCCCCTGTTTTTTTGGTCCAATTGCGATATAAACTAAACCCGCGCTTATTAATGAGCTGAACCCGAAGGTGTTTCAGCTCATCAAAATTATTATTCTGTTTGAAGTAGGAGCCAAAATTTAACTGGCTGGTATCTTTTGAAGTAAAAGCGTTTTTAATGGTGGGATGTTGGGAGAGATAAAGCGCGGCCAGAGCCACCTTTTCTTGCTGGGCCTCTAATAGAGCAGAAATGAGTTGAT
>CAZJPO010000055.1:0-12006 GCA_964547865.1 uncultured Thiosulfatimonas sp. | reverse complement strand
AATTGGAAATTTGTTCAACCCACCCTTAATTAGGAGATGACCTGATGAGTGCAACAGAGACTCATGCGTTTCAGACAGAAGTTAACCAGCTATTAAAGCTAATGATCCACGCTCTTTATTCGAATAAAGAGATTTTTGTGCGTGAGTTGGTTTCCAATGCATCAGATGCATTAGATAAATTGCGTTTTGAAGCGGTGTCCAATGACGCCCTGACAGAGGGTGAAGAAGAGCTCGCTATTTCACTTGAGTTTGACAAAGATGCTCGCACGATCACGATTACGGATAACGGAATTGGGATGACGCGCGATGAAGTAATTGCCAATATCGGAACCATCGCAAACTCAGGTACAAAAAAGTTCCTAGAGTCTATGACAGGGGATCAAGCAAAAGATTCTCACCTAATCGGTCAATTCGGGGTAGGCTTCTACTCTTCATTTATTGTGGCGGATGAAGTTTCTCTGACGACCCGTAAAGCTGGTACCGCAGCTTCGGAAGGAACCAAATGGGTTTCGCAAGGTGAAGGTGAGTTCACATTAGAGAGTGTGGAAAAAGTTCAAAAAGGAACCGTGATCACTCTACATCTAAAAGAAGATGGCGATGAATTTTTGGATATGGTCCGTCTGAAAAACATTATTACGACTTATTCTGACCACATCAATTTCCCGATCAAAATGGCGAAAACAGAGTGGGATGAAGAAGCCAAAGAGCAGAAAGAAACCGGTGAGATGGAGCAGGTCAATAAAGCGACTGCCATTTGGACTCAGCCAAAATCTGAACTGACGGAAGAAGAGTACAACAACTTCTACCAAACTATTTCCCACGACTTTGGCGAGCCGCTATCTTATGCACACAATAAGGTTGAAGGAACTTTAGAGTATACCTCTCTGCTTTATATTCCAAAGCAAGCGCCATTTGATCTATATGACCGTGATCGTCGCTATGGCCTTAAGCTTTATGTTAAGCGTGTTTTCATTATGGATGACGCCGAACACCTAATGCCAACCTACTTGCGTTTTGTGCGCGGTGTGATTGATTCTGCAGATCTGCCTCTAAACGTGTCTCGTGAAATCCTGCAAAGTAATAAAGTGGTTGATAAAATCCGTGCAGCTTCGGTGAAGCGTGTTCTGGATCAGTTGGCTAAGATGGCGAAAGCGGACGAACAAGAAGACTACAATACCTTCTGGGATCAGTTTGGTCAGGTTATGAAAGAGGGGGTGGTTGAAGACTTCTCTAACAAAGATAAAATCGCTAAGCTACTCCGTTTCTCTACTTCTCACGATGATGTGGCAGAACAACGTATTTCTCTTGAACAATACGTAGACCGGATGCAAGAAGGCCAAGAAGCCATCTACTATATTGTGGCGGATACGCATGCCGCGGCCAAAGGTAGCCCACATTTAGAGATGTTCCGTAAGAAAGGTATTGAAGTTTTACTGATGTCTGACCGCATTGATGAGTGGTTGGTTTCTCATTTGAATGAGTTTGATGGAAAGTCTCTCAAATCAATTACCTCTGCTGATTTGAAAGAGTTCGAAGACGAAGCGGAAAATGACCTTTCTGAAGATGAGAAGAAAGCGCGTGAAGAGCTGACTGAAAAAGTTAAAAAAGTCATTGAAGACAAAGTCTCAGACGTTCGTGTGACTCATCGTCTAACCGACTCTCCGGCTTGCGTAGTGAGTGCAGAAGGTGATATGTCAGCGCATATGGCGCGTATGATGGAGCAAATGGGACAAGCGGTGCCAACCCAGAATCCGGTATTGGAACTGAACCCTGATCACGCTCTGGTTAAAAAGCTTGAGAACATTGATGATGAAGCTAAATTGACTGAGTGGTCACTGTTCCTACTTGAGCAAGCGCAATTGGCAGAAGGGGATCAATTAGAAGAACCTGCGGCCTTTATTAAGCGTATGAATACGCTACTGAGTGAAGTGATTTAATGACTGACCACTAAGCTTTGCATTTGAAGACCCAAGCGGTGAAGGCCTCTTGGGTTTTTTTATACCTCAAAATCAGTTAGCACTATCTCTGTGTTGATCAACTGAGGATTTCTTTTGTGGAGGAATAGGGAAATAGTAGCCAATGATCATCAATAGCCCGCCTACGCCTAAGAAACTGATAATACGTTCAATCGTGCCAGAGTTTGCCAAGTCTAAGGTAAACACTTTCAAAACCACCATTACCATCAAGACGCTGCCGGCAACCCAAAGTCCACGGTTTTGTTTCTTGTGAGCCAAATACATCACTACAAATGCCAACAGGCTCCAGAAAATCGCCAGTGTTGTTTGAGTGAGCGTCGATTTGAGCCAAGACTCCAGCTCATAATCGATACCAAACCAGTGGAATAGCGTCCGCAGAATAATGGCATTGGCAATAAGGAATACGGTGATTCCCGCGACATAATAAAAAGTGGTTTGTGAGTTTGGGTTATCACTCTTATTCGCCACTTGCATCCACCAACGATAAATCAATCCTAAACTGAGTAAACTCAACATGTCTAACACACTTAGGACAGGCAGGTACACCAACCAGATTGACCCGCCTTCTGACATCAAATTAAAGCTGAGATTCCAGAGTAGAAGTAACACGGCGATGGGTACGCCAATTCGCTTCAAATATAGATCAGCGTGAGTAGAAAAAGGCCATTTTTTGACTTCTACAATCAGAGCAAAAGCGAGTACTAAGATGACCGCAAAACCGAGTAAAGTCTCATCCATCCAGTTTGAATAGGATTCTGAGACACCCCATTGAATTTCATTAGCGGAGAGACTAGCAGCTCCAATCAGTGAGTCATATCGAGCCTGTTCACTGTATTGAGTAATTTCCCACTGTGCTTCAAATCCAGCGATAAAGACAAAGAGTACAAAAGCCAGACCATGCAGAATAGATAATAGCTTTGGCCCATAGAGTGTGCTTTGGTGAGATTGGCTTGCTTCTAGGTTGAGATTCAATGGGTTTTTAGCTTCGATTTGATAGAGTAGGCGATAGAACAGGTAGGCATTTAACCCCCATGCCACAATGGCATAGTGTTTAAATAGGTGGCCTTGTTCTTCTATGGATGAGAAAGTAATAAAGACCAAGATCAACAGCCAAACCAGCCTAGCGTATTTTAGATCTTGCCAGCGGTACCTGATTTCTAGCCAGCTAAACAATATAGCCGATAGAGCTAGATGCAGTAGCATGGCGGTTGCCATTTGGTCTTCTGCAAGGTGAGTATTGAATTCACGCCAAATGGAGGAGAACCACCAGATGCCTCCCCAAATTAGCAATAATGGACTGACCTCAGAGGGAATATGTGAGTTGATTGTGCGGTATCGGTTTAAGAAGAAGGCACTCAACAAGGCACTCGCACTGATAATTAAGGCGCCAAAATATTCTGCGTTGGTCATAAAGCTGCCGTTGGAGTAGAGCCCAGCAAAATGTTCAATCGGATAGAGCATACTGGCACCGATCAGGATTAGTAGACCAAAATACAGTGGAAACTTTCGACCCTGCTTGCTGCTAATCCAAATAATGCCAGCTCCTTCAATTGCCCAAGCTGCTGAGCTCCAATTATTGTCAAAGGCCAGAGGGATCATCAGTGTGAAGAAGATCAGGCTCAAGGCAAAGAAAGTCTGATATAGGGTTTTGAATTCAGTCTCTAAACGATTTCGTAAAACCAGCCCAAGTGCTAGATAAAATACTCCCAAGGCAGCGCTGCTATAGGCTGAACCATATTCATAAGGCTGCATTAAGACGGTTTGGAAAGTAAAGCCAATAATCGGGGGGCCAAACAGTAGCGTACCGTCAACCATGCCTTTTAGTTTTGGCGGTTGTTTAAGGGCGTGTAAAGCAGAAATGGCCACATACATAACAAAAAACAGAGTTAAGAAAAATTGCGTTTCAGCGTAGTTTGTTGAACGGTAACGGTCAGCGCCCCAAGCTAACCCCACCAAGAAGGTCATATAGAAGCCGAGCAAGTTGAGTTCTCGCCACGATTTAAACCACGCGATGGCGAAGATACTTAAGTTAAGCACGGCATAGTAGCTGAATAAAACGATATGACTGCCGCTCCCCGTTGAGGCAATAATCGGGGCAATAAAGCCGCCAAACGCACCAATGAAAGCGAGTTCTCTGGAGTCTTGCTTCAAAGCAAGCGCTATTGATAGTGCCATTACCGCCAATAAAAGTATAAAGCCGAGTTCATTGGGGATAATGTGATAGAGCTTAAAGGCCGAATAGGTGGTGAGGTAGAGCACTCCGACAGAGCCACCCTGCAAAATTAAGGCGTAGCGAGGGTTTTTTTGTTTTAGTTTCCACCCCAGGGCCAGTAATGCAAATCCAAACAGCGTGACCATTGTTAAGCGGAATTCAATTGATAATAGACTGTTATCAGCTGCATATTTCAATAAGAAACCTAGTCCGAAAAACAGAATAACCAAACCGGCCTTAACGGTGAGGTTGCCCTGAAAAACAAATTGCTCAATCGTCTTAATTAAGTCTTTATCACCGCTTTGATTAACAGCTTGTTTCACGACTTGTTTGTCGACTTTGTTCTGCCGGACTGTTTTTGCTTCTTGATCTTCAGTAATAGCAATTGAAGCGGCCAGGGTTTCGGTTTTTAACTGAGCAGGGCTGATTGTCTGTGCGCTCTCTTCTGGCTGCTGCCATGGGTCGACTTTAGAGGGAGAGGACAGAGCTGGTTTCTGGGGTTTCTCTTCAGGTGTTTTAGGCGTTATTTGCTGATCGGTTGTTTCAACAGTCGCTGACTCTGTCGTTGAGGCTTTATAAGTAGGTTTTTTTTCAGTCATCTCTTCTTGAGTGACAGTTGGTTCTGTCTCTGTTAGTGAGGAACTTTGCCTATGTTCAGAAAAGTCTTTTTTGAGTTGTTGAAATTCTTGATGTAAGAAATTGAAGCGTTGTTTAAGGGTTTTGTGACTGCTATATAAAGCTAAACCAAATATGGTCAAAATTGCGGCGACAAATTCTTCAGCAAACAGTGCCACGATCATAATAACAACTAGAATTAACTCAATCATAAAGCTACTCTGACTCAAGTGTTGATAGATTTACTTATTAATGAGAATCATTAAAACATAGGTCGATAGGAGGGAGAGAATTTGTTTTAGGCTTTACAGAGCTCTGCTTTAAATTCGAAGTTCATTTATATGGCCAACCCTGACTCATGGCGACGCCCAATAGAATTATGTATACAATGATTCCAAACGCTTACATAAAAAATATATAAACAAAGACATAAAATAAAGCCTCCATAAAATGAATATTCTTCTATTGCAATTTAACTCAGTATGGAAAGACAGTCGTGCAAACTTAGATCAGCTTGACCAGCTTTTTAAGCTGCACTTAAGCCGCCAGAGTCATGAAAAGACAATTGACCTTGTCGTTTTGCCTGAAACCTTTCACGCTGGCTTCTCAATGCAACCAGAAACCTTCGCAGAATCATTAGAAGGGGAGATTAGTCAGCATCTTTCAGCCTTGGCGCGAAAGTACGAGGTGAATATCGTGGCGGGTGTTGCTCAAAAGCAAGTCAGAAGGCAGTGTGATGGCCTGGTTGTCCGCTTTTATAATCGCTCATTGGTTTTCAACAGAGAGGGGCAGCAGATCGCTAGTTACACTAAACAAAAACTGTTTAGCTATGCCAATGAACAGCGAGTGTTTCAAGCGGGTCACAAGTCTGAGATTGTTGAAATTGACGGCCACCCATTTGGTCTGTTTATCTGTTATGACTTGCGTTTTCCCGAGTTATTTAGAGCGCATGCCAAACAGGTCGAAGGGATGATTGTCATTGCGAATTGGCCTGATACAAGGCAGTTGCACTGGGAGGCTTTATTGCAAGCCCGTGCGATTGAAAATCAGTGTTTAGTGATTGGCGTGAATCGTATCGGTGATGATGAAAATGGCTTGAGTTATGCCGGCGGTTCCAGTGTTATTTCTCCTTTAGGAAAAATAATGGCCTATGGCGAAAAGGCAACAACGGCAGTTTATTGCGAGGTCAACCCAGATGAGATTGATGAAGTGAGAAGTCAATTTCCATTTTTAAAAGATCAATAACGAGATAGAGGCACTAAAGTGAAAAATTCAATTAAAGTTTTGGGACTAACTGTTACGAAACCAGGCATTTCGGTAGCGACCCTTTTATTATCGGCTCTCCTATTACAGGGGTGTAGCGGCCACAGCCATAATTTTAAAAATGAGTTTTCACTCAGTGAGCCAGTCAAAAATCCGCAAAGATGTTCAATTAAACCAGAAACAGGGCCGTGTAAAGCGGCGTTTGCAAAATACTATTACAATTCAAATACCCAGCGTTGTGAGCAGTTTATTTGGGGTGGTTGTGAAGGTTCAGTACCTTTTGAAAACAAAACGAGCTGTCATCTTTCTTGCGAGCATTAAGAAAAATATTCTAGAGAGGTGTATAGAAAAACAGGTGGCGTTTTAAAGGTATAAAACTATTTATTTCAATTGGTTAGGTGTTTTGAGTTAGGTTTTAATCCAATCGTTTAGCAAAAATAGAAAACCATGCTTTAAATGATAAGCTATAATTTTTGTGTGGTTATTTAAATAATAAAACGAGGAGCAGGATATGAAAATGAACATGGGACAGTTTGATCGTATGATGCGTTTAATCACAGCATTCTTTTTGATCTTTTTAGCGGCTTATGGCCATTTAGGCTTATGGGCATATGTTGTAGGCGGTGTCTTTGCCGTTACGGGTATTTTCCGTATGTGTCCGCTATATAGTATTCTTGGCGTGCAGACCTGTGCTCTACATGAGCAGGTGTATAAGTAATCTAGGCATGATTTCCTAATAGTGCATTTTTAGAAAATCATAAACAACAAACCGGAGTTAAATTTAACCTCGATTGAAATAGCCAATCTCAATGGGGGTTGCTCTGGTTTGTCTATCTCTTTTGGCTATTCCGGTTTATCTAATAGCTAATAGACACTTGTTTGATAATCAAGGTATCTGCTTTGGATTATCAAGGGCGATCAACGCTTGATTAATAGAGGCTTTTAGGTAGTGAAAATAAAAGTCAGAAGCACCTGATAACAGTTGTTCTTCAATCACATCCCCATCACTATTTACAAACACCACGGCGGGCAGGCTCGTTAAGTTGTAGAAGGCTTTGAACTCTTTATTTTGTATAGTTTCTCCATAGAAATCGACAGTTGTTTGATCGAGATTGACATTGATTTCTCGCATGTGAACATAGCCGTCTAATTCACCGGAATACAGCGCGGGTAACAGTGCTTCATCCTTTAGGTTTTGTGTTGATTTTAACCCTTGCGCGGAAAATAAAATCGCAATTGGTAAATTGTCTTTTTTAGCCTGTTGTCCAAGAGACTGTAAATTGGTTGCAAAGGGAAGAACGTCTGTGTCACTGATCGAGATCGAAGACCATAAGGTCAGGCAGAAAAAAGTGACGAGTAAGCTCAGAGGGGCTCGGGTTTTAGATGTATAACACGGCTGTTTCATTCTCACATGCACAATGATTTAATGAGTGATAGAGAACTAGAATACTCATTTATTGAGTTAGGTTCAAAAATAAGGTTGGGATAGGGTGTTTTGGCAGAGGCTTACGCTCTGCCAAGCAATCGGTCTTAAGAGACAATTTCTAGAAGTTCGACATCGAAGATCAATGCAGAATAAGGTGCAATTTGTCCGCCTGAACCATGCTCACCATAAGCAAGGTTGTGAGGAATATATAGACGCCACTTAGAACCTGTAGGCATCATTTGCAGTGCTTCTGTCCAGCCTGCAATCACTCGGTTTACTGGAAACTCTGCAGGTGTACCGCGTTCAACAGAAGAATCAAATACCGTGCCGTCAATCAGCGTACCGTGATAGTGAGTCGAAACTACTGATTCAGCGCCTGGTTTGTCTCCAGAGCCTTCAACAATGATTTCATATTGAAGCCCTGATTCTGTCACTGAAATGCCATCTTTTTTTGCATTTTCAGCTAAGAATTGTTCACCGATTTCAGCCGCTGCTTTACTCATTTCAGCCTGTTTAGCCTGCATAATTTCATTCATCTCCTGGAATGCTTTCTGCATATTTTCCTGACTGACTGAGCTTGGTTTACCTTCAAGCGCTTCTAATAGGCCCGCCGCAACGGCTTGAGGGTTAACACCATCAAATGGATCTGATGCTAGTTGATCACCCATTTGGCGACCGATTCCGTAACTGACGATATCCGGAGTACTTGTGTAATTTTCAGACATGTGTGTCTAACCTTCTTTACTGAGAAAAAGCGCATAGTAACACAAAGCTGCAATAACTAAAAACCAGTCTTAAAGCATCCAAAATTTAAGGTCTGGAAGGGCAGTTAAGTCTGAGTATTTTATCGACTTCCGGATTTTGTAGGCTTCCTAGCATAATCAAGCCTTGGGCCAAAGGATAACTTTCATGTGCCTTGACCACGCCTGGCGCAACAAAATCGTATTGCTGATAGAAAATCCCCGGCAGGTTCGCTGATGTCATCCAACGTTTTGGATTCCATATATGTGAGAACTTCTTCGCGAAGTCACCTTTTTCACTGATGATGACACGAGTATTTGGACGAATCTGACCGTGATACTCTCGGGTATTGGTATTAAAACCAACCGCGGTAACATCATCAAACTCATAGGAGGCGTAGATTGCCAAATCTCCTCCTAAGGAATGACCGGTCAAGGTTTTTGGGATATCTTTATAGCCAGTGATAAAACGTGAAATGTGCGCGCGAGCGTGTTTGTACTGTGTGTTGGTAAAGTTGCCTTTTATCCAGTCCCGACCATTTTCTGTACCGCGAAATACCATCACCGCTTCGACCACTTTGCCTTTTTGAAGCTTTTCAAAAATTTTGTAGTTTAGGCCAGTGCTATCCCCAAAAGAATAAACGTTTTGCCACTCATTAGGCAGTCTAAAATAAACGGCTTCATTGCGATATATATTGTGGCTGAGGACAGCATAGAGAGCATAGTTGGCCGCCACAGTTTTTTGTTGTGGAGTGAACTGATAGTGAGCTGAAGGAGGAATACAGTTTGACGGGGCTGTTGACTGTACGCTTGCAGATAGAGTTGGATTGCTAAAAAATAGAAGAGCGAGTAACAATAATCGATTCATCATCAACCTCCATAATTTATCTTATCTATTTGATTATAAATGAAGATTCAGAGTTCGACTAAATTTTAGTGGAAACAAAAAAGGCTCCCAATGGAGCCCTTTCTTACAATGGATGATTCTGAATTATTTTGATTCAGGCATCATTGATGAGTGGTGATGTACGATCTTCCACTGGTTGTTGCGGTATTCATATACAAATGTGTAACGTGCTGGAACGATCTCTTTTTTACCGTTCGCAGTGACTTCAAAGTCGTAAACACCTGCGTCTGTGATTTTGTTACAACCTTTTTTAATGTTGCGGTCTTTAATGATTCCGTATGGTTTCTTCTCTAGGAAGTGATTGAAGTAATCCTCAATCTCTGCAGGAGTGGTGCGAGGCAGGTTAGACACTGTTGGCAGTAGTACTGCATCGTCAGCATAAAGCGCAGCTACATTTTTTGCGCTGCCCGTCTGTAGAGCGTCGTTCCACTTTTTGAAAAGCTCTTCAGCCAGTTTTTTAGTCGCTGGCTGGCAAACAACAGATTCAGAAGCTGTCGCAGTATCAATCGGCTGATTGCTGGTTCCACGTCCAGTGACTTGCTGGTTAGCGCCGTTACGCTGAATGTGGCCAAAACTCACACCAGTTTCAATACTTTGATCAATTCCAGTAGTGCCTGAGATTTCGAAGCTTCTGTTGCTCATTGCGAATTCCTTCTAATAAATTTGCGCATATTCTACCAAAATTAGGCTCTCAATGGACTCAAAATTAACCCTAAATAAATAATTAGGATTTAATAATTTTAGTTGACAATGTTATCGATTACTCTCATTATTTGACTGGGTATTAATACTAGTTTTAGATTGGTGGATATTTCGATAATCTAAACTCAGAATTAAGCTACTCAGTCGAATTTAGGAGAAGGGTTGCCATTTTATGAAAAAGCTTTTTTTAGGGCTTGCTGTTCTAGCAGGTGCGGTCTATTACATTTTGTTTGAGGTTCAAAATAATCTAAATATGACCTTGGGTGAGCATTACATTGCTGCTCGAGTTCAGGGCAATGTCACCTATCAATCAGAAGGTTCAACAAGTTGGTCTACATTACAAGTAGGAACGGCTTTAAAAAAAGGCGATATCATCAAAACCGATTTAGATGGTGAGGCAGATATCTTGTTTGCAAGTGGCCGAGCACTGCGACTCAAATATGATTCTCAAATTCGATTGAAGACAGGTAAACAACCAAGGGAACTGATCGAGATTGACCTTATTAACGGTAAAGTGATCTCCTTGGTTGACTCAAATGGACGCACCTCGTTCACGGTAGAAACCCCCGTTATTACCATGGGGATTAAAGAGGCGTCCTTTGAAGTCGAGCACAGTGAAATATTGGGTCAATCGACACTTTTGGTCAATGAGGGGGGCGTGGATGTTGAAATTACAGGAGATGCCCGTCAAAAAATTAATCTTGGTAGTGGAGATAAAATTGAAAACGTTAAAATCACCACGGAAGCGTTTACAAAAAAAGAGCTGACTAACTTGGAGTGGTCTTTGGTGGATCAAGAAGTGATTGATATGCCGGCTGAAGTTGAGATGGATACTCTTTTTATGGATTTTATAAAAGGTCGACTTTCATTCAAAGACATTGAATTAAATCTCGCCAACTCGGTTATTTTGGTGAATATTTAGAATTCAAACGGCGACCCTAGACTAAACTAAAAAGGCCTCTGGCCACCGGATACGATGGCGAGTGACTTTTTTAATTGTTTGTTCTATTAAGATTTTTCTGGCATCTCTTTAATCACCACTGTTCCGGCGAACTTATCGTGAAAGCCCTGTTTACGCTTGTCGATCCCTACCCAAAAAAGCCCAAAACAGAATGGGATAATTGAGACAAAGTAGCCGATATATCGAGTCACAAATTGCCCTGTTGTCGGTTTGCCGCCTGTCTCAGCATCGATAATAGTGAGTTTTGTAATCAATTTCCCCGGTGTCGCAGACTTATAGAGCCAGAAAGCGACGATGGCAATAAACGGGAAAACATAGTTCATAATGACATCCCAAGTACCGGCAATCTGCTTGTTTTCAGAGATAGTAAAATAATCGCCGCCATAAACCATATACAGTACCGGGAAAATAATCGCCAATAAAAATGCAGTGTCAATGAGTGCTGCAACAACTCGAATCCAAAAACCGGCGTATTGTTGGTTTTCCATTTTATTTCCTTCTAAATTCTATAGGTTTGCTTTTGAGTGCTAAGTGTACAGAAATACCTCTGATCGGCAAAGGCGTATTAATGGTTAGCAGCAAAACAGACTTGTCTTGTTAAATACTTCTGCTAATAGTAACCTCTAACCTATAACAAAGAACAAGTTTAAGCGGAGCGATAGAGACGATGTTTTCTTTTTTTGAGAAACTGATCAATCCATTTCCAGAACAACCAGCAGGGCAGCCGCCAACAACCCTGTTTGCTTTTATCTGGTTTTATACCAAAGGTATTTGGCCGCTCTTATTGGTTTCGTCTATTCTAGTCGCGCTGGTTTCAGCGATGGAAGTGATGCTATTTGCCTTTCTTGGCGATATTGTTGACTGGCTTTCTGTTGCGGATAGAGAGACTTTTTTAGAGCAAGAGTCTGATACGCTTATCTTTATGGCGGTGGTGATTCTCATTCTTATCCCGCTTGGTTCCGCTCTGCATACCCTAATGTTGCATCAAACGATTATGGGCAATTATCCCATGATTATCCGCTGGTTGGGCCATCGATACCTACTGGGTCAGAGCTATGCATTTTATCAAGATGAATTTGCTGGGCGTATTTCTACCAAATTAATGCAGACCGCCAATGCGGTGCGCGAAACCGCCACGAAGCTGTTAGATGTTTTGATGTATGTCGGCGTTTATTTTAGGGGCTGTCCTAGATAACTAGTTCAG
>CAZJPO010000054.1:0-12267 GCA_964547865.1 uncultured Thiosulfatimonas sp. | reverse complement strand
AAGCTAGAAATGGTGGCTACCAGCTTTGGGATCTTGCCGCTAAAAACCCAGAACTACACTACCCCTTAATTGAAAGTTCCAAAATCTATGCTGACGATGAAGGGTTTCGCATTATTCGCGGTAAAGTTGAAAAGGTCGACAAGTCTTCATCAAACTACATCATTAACACAGACACGACCGGCATTAGAGTCCCCAAAAAACATTGGCATAAATTTGACTATAGCCAGCTTAAAAAGCTTCAGGGTCAAGAAATTGAAATTCGTGGCTTTGTCTACCATTACCGCAAAGCGATGTATATGATTATTGACCACCCTTTTGCCATAGACGCTTTAAACCCATTAAAACAAAGTTAACAGGCATCAATTTCCCTGCGTTATTAAGCAATTAGTTTCATCCTTCTTCCTGCCTTAAGCTAAAATAGTTGCCTTAATTTTCACAAGACAAAAGCTAAAGGGTCTCACAATGGCAGAACTACAAAACGACCGTTTTTTACGTGCACTACTCAAGCAACCTGTTGATCGCACCCCCGTATGGATGATGCGTCAAGCGGGTCGCTATCTGCCAGAGTATCGCGCTACTCGCGCTAAAGCAGGTTCTTTTATGGACTTGTGCCGCAACGCTGAGTTGGCCTCAGAAGTCACTTTACAGCCGCTAGAACGCTACCCTTTAGATGCCGCGATTCTATTCTCTGACATCCTAACAATTCCGGATGCCATGGGGCTAGGCTTACGTTTTGAAACGGGTGAAGGCCCTATCTTCGACAAGCCAATTAAAACTCAGGCTGATGTCGATAAACTATATGTTCCAGATATGAGTTCTGATCTTGGCTATGTCATGGATGCCGTGAGCACTATTCGCAAAGACTTAGATGGACGCGTTCCTTTAATCGGTTTCTCTGGCAGCCCTTGGACACTAGCGACTTACATGGTCGAAGGCGGTTCAAGCAATCAGTTTGGTAAAGTCAAAGGCATGATGTTTGAGAATCCGAAAATGATGCACCAAATTCTAGACATTTTGGCCGACTCAGTCACTGCCTACCTAAACGCTCAAATTGAAGCGGGTGCTCAAGCGGTACAGATTTTTGATACCTGGGGCGGCCTATTAACGCCACGCGACTACAAGGCATTCTCTCTAGACTATATGGCAAAAATCGTCGATGGTTTAATCAAAGAATACGATGGCCGTGAGATTCCTGTGATTATGTACACCAAAGGTGGCGGTCAATGGCTACACGCCATGGCTGATACCGGCGCACATTGTTTAGGTATTGACTGGACTATGGATATGGCAGACGCTCGCGCTCAAGTTGGAGACCGTGTTGCGCTCCAAGGTAATATGGACCCGACAGTACTTTACGCCTCGCCAGAGCGTGTGCGTCAAGAAGTAAAATCGGTTCTAGATAGCTATGGAAAAGGAAATGGCCACATATTCAATCTTGGACACGGCATTCATCCGGGAATCGATCCAGACACTGTAGATGCCTTTATCAATGCAGTCGTAGACTACAGCCCAGAATACCATAAATAGTTAAAAACCTATTGAAGGCATCCGCAACAAAAAGCCCTCATTAATGAGGGCTTTTTATTTCAATTTAAACCGGTTCAAATTATTTTGGTTCACTATCTTTAGCCAGTAATTCTTTAACCATATCCAACAGCTCTGTCGGTTTGAAGGGTTTGGGCATCCAGGCGTCAATGCCGGCTTGCTCGGCCTCTTCTTTTAATTCATCACTGCCTTCAGCAGTAATCATAATGATCGGAATATGCTTGGTATCGGCGCACTTTTTAAGCGCTTTTACCAGTTCAATGCCGCACATCTCCGGCATGCGATAATCTGTAACAACCAGATCATAATCGGTTTGCTTAATCCTCTCCAAAGCAAGAATCGCACTTTCAACATCTTCAACCTGACAGCCCTGACTTTTTAGAATCATAGCGACCATTTTTCGCGTTACGGCTTGGTCATCAACTGCCAAAATCTTAACCATTCTAGAAACCCATTGACTCGGCAAATTTCATTGCTTGTAAATAGCACGATGAAGCTTGAGAAGGACTTAGATTTTCTGGCATCTGCATACCCGTATCGCCCTTCTCTAGGCCTTTTACCAAGGATAGAACAACGCCTAGCTCACCTTCTTCTTGCAGCAAAGCTTGCTCGATTGCGGTTTCCAGCCCCAGTTTTTCCAACAAGACTTCGAGTTCAGAATCCATCACCGCATCTAAACATGAAAACAGGCCAACAGTGAAATAGCGCTCTACCATGTTTTTACCAGTTTGCGCTGCAACCAATTCACAAAATTTTGCCCGAGTCAGTGCGGTAATGAATAACTCTACCGGTTTATCATCAACGCCGGATAGCACCAACATACTGGCCCAACTTTTTAAGCGGTTCAAACCAAAGCGCATAACGGCATCAAAAATAGAAGAGATTTGAATATCGGAGCTCGACGTTTCGGCAACAAACTTTAATAGTTTCTGGCTTAGAGAGACATCCTTTCCGATGATATCCGACAGCTTATGCATATCGACATCAGGGTCATAAACACTAGCAAGTAACTCTAAAATGGTCAGCTTATTTTGCGGTAAACGCTTACCCTCAATAATTTTAGGCTTCGCGAAGAAATAGCCCTGAAAGTAATCAAATCCTAGCTTTGAACAATATTCAAATTGCTGTCTGGTTTCGACTTTCTCAGCCAACAGCTTGATATTCATCTGCTTCAGACGACGAGAGTGCTCAATCAGCTTTTTGGGGCCAACCTCCATGATATCAACCTTCACAATATCGGCGAACTGCTCAAGCTCTCTTAAATTGGGGTTGAAAACATAATCATCTAAAGCAATGGTAAAACCATTTTCTTTTAGCTTCTTTAGTGACTCTGTCAACTTTGGAGTGACCTTGACATCCTCGAGTACTTCTATAACTATTTTTTTCTTTGGAAAGAAGGGCTGGTACTCTCTTAAAAGCAATCCTTCAGTAAAGTTGATAAACCCCTTATGGTTTCCCAGAACCTCTGTCAGCCCCATCTCACCAAACACGTTCATCATTACTTGTGCAGAAGCACTGTCGCCACCCAAGATAGTCGCATGATTTTCCTTGGTATTCCCTCTAAAAAGTAGTTCGTAGGCGATCACCTCTAATTGAGAATTAAAAATGGGTTGTCGACCGACATAAATATCAATTAACTCGCTCAAGTTAGCTTTCCTTTACGGTGTGGAATCTTTATTAGAGACAATATCCAATTCTAAACTGACTGAAATTCATCCGGCATATTGACATCAGCGCCTTCAAACAGGAATTTTTGCATTTCTTCTTGTAAAAAGCTGCGCGCTTTTGCATCTAAACTCGATAGACGATACTCATTAATGAGAATAGTTTGTTGATTCAGCCACTGCTTCCAAGCTTCTTTAGAAACGCTTTCATAAACTTTTTCGCCCAATTCACCAGGAAAAGGGGGGAAATCAAGCCCCTCAAGCTTTTCGCCCATTTTTACACACTCAACCATTCTACTCATATTATTAAACTCCCTAGGCTTATCAAAGAGGCAATCAATGCCCTCTATTTATCCAGTGTTTCACTCAACCTCTCGAGCATTTTATTCACTGGGGCTGGCACCCCCACTTCACCCTTATTCAATCTATCTAATTCGATCCAATTCATCTCAGCGGAAGCCTTTTCATCATTATTTTGAGACTTGCCTATCGTGAATACAGGAGAAACCTCCCCTTCATCTAATCGATACACTAATGGATAGATATCCAAGTGATAATGCGTAAACGTATGCCGGAAATAATTCCATTCTACCAAACTCTCAATTACTGTTGTCTGGCTTTCTATCGATTCCTTGAAGCCTTGTAAAGAATCAAATTCAGGCAAACTCCACAAGCCTGCCCAAACTCCTTTTTGAGGTCTTTTCCGCAACAACACTTGCCGCTCAGAATTCAATAAAAGCAGAAAAAATGCCCGCTTAACTGGCTTGTCTTTTTTGGGTTTAGAAGCGGGGATAGAGTGGGTTTCCTCTCGTTTTAAAGCAACACAGCTTTTTTGAACAGGACACACTCCACACAAAGGTTTACTTCTCTTACAAGTCGTGGCACCTAAATCCATAATGGCCTGAGTGTAGTCGGCAAACCTTTTGGGGGGTGTTAGCAAGTCTGCTTTATGCCACAAATCAGCCTCAATCTTTTTTTCTCCCGGCCAGCCATGAATGCCAAAATAGCGGCTTAAGACTCTTTTCACATTTCCATCTAAAATAGCAAAGCGTTGATTTAGACTGATAGACAATATGGCCCCGGCAGTAGACCTGCCAATACCCGGCAATGCCAAAATATCATCAAACTGACTAGGAAAAATGCCATCATGTTGCTCAACAATTTGCCGTGCTGCTTTATGAAGGTTTCGCCCTCTAGCATAATACCCTAACCCTGCCCAATGACTGAGTACCTCATCCTGTGTTGCCTTTGCCAGCACTTCAACGTTAGGGAAGCTCAGCATAAACCTCTTAAAATAAGGGATCACCGTCGCAACCTGTGTTTGTTGCAACATGATTTCCGAGACCCAGACCCGATAAGGCGAAATATTCTCTTGCCATGGCAAATCATGTCTGCCATGGGTATCAAACCAATTGAGTAGGGGCTGCGAAAATAGCTGAGGAAAATGTTGTATTGGAGGTTCACGATTCATGGGTAAAGCTATATAACAGAGACAGATCCAGAGAAAATATTAGCGACGAATTTTAAGATATAATAAGCGCACTTAAACTAACCAAATATTGACTGTTATTATGGCACAAACTGACACTGAACTTTCCAATCAAACGGGAGACAATCCAAAGATTTCTCGCCGAATTAAAAGTTTTGTTTTACGACAAGGCAGGCTTTCCGCTGGGCAACAAAAGGCGATCGAAAATAATTGGGCTCAGTTTGGTCTTGAACTCCAAAACCAGTTTCTCGATTTTGAGACCCTATTCGGCCGCAATGCTGCCACTATTGTTGAAATTGGTTTCGGCATGGGAAAAAGCCTAGCTGAAATGGCCGAGGCAAATCCAGAACAAAACTACATTGGAATTGAAGTCCACCGACCAGGCGTCGGCGCCTTATTAAAACTCATTGAAGAAAAAGGCCTGACCAATATCCGTGTTTTTAATAATGATGCCATCGAAGTACTTGAACAGTGTATTCCTAAAAACAGTCTATCTGGCGTCTATCTATTCTTCCCCGATCCATGGCATAAAAAACGTCATCATAAACGCAGGATAGTACAACCCGAATTTGCTGCTAAAATCGCCGAACATCTAAAAGTCGGCGGACAATTTCACATGGCGACAGATTGGGAAAACTACGCTGAACATATGATGGAAGTCATGAATCAAGCCGATAACTATCAAAACATCAGTGGAGAAGGTCGGTACACCCCAAGACCAGATTATCGCCCTTTAACCAAGTTTGAAGCGCGCGGCCATCGACTGGGACACGGGGTATGGGACTTAATCTTTGAAAAGACAGCCTAACTCACTTTAGAGTCCAGTACTTTGTTTTGAGGATCAATCGACCAGTTTGATTCCTCAAAACTGCCCTGAAAAGTAAATGGAAGTACACGGTTGTTTTGAGAATTGAAATCTAAACTTGGATGAGTCAAAGCTAGCTTTAAACTTCCCTTAAAAGCTTGATCGACAAAATCAATCGAACCGGATCCCGCCCCGTTGAACTGCTTACCAGACAACTGGAATCGCTTAGGCGTAAAAACCCCTTTTTCAATTTTTCCCACTAGCTTTAACTGATTAGCAGAGTGATCGAATGGCGGTCCAGAGTGTTTTTTGACATCAAGTAACTTGTTTAGATCAAACCCTTTAATCTGAGCCCGTTGCAGATTGGCCTGCACATGCCCTCGCAACTGTTCTTTCCAGCTTTGAGTTTGACCATAGGTTGATAAAAGAGCAAACCGGCTGGTTAACTGCCCGCTAAGCACGCTCTGCCCAACCAATAAATCCTGTGCGGACACCTCTTCAACCAGCCCTTTCCAATAAAAATGACGCTGCGAACCTTCTGACGATAGTCCCAACTTAGAAAACAACGCTCCCTGATCAAAATGAATATCAAGGGGCGCTAAATCAAGCTGACCATCCTGAAGGCTAAGCTCTAGACTCACTTTACGAATCGTCTGATCAGCCAGCTCAAGATTTTTTAACTCCAATTCACCATTTGCCCGCCTAGCCAAAAGCCAATCAAATTCTGAAAATAGCACAGCATCCACAGCTGATTCTTTCAGGCGATAACGTTCTGGCTTAAAACCATCAATCTTAAGACTAAAATCATAATCATGCTTCCCCTCAATAAAGGCGGCTTTTTGCTTAGACTTAAGTCCTGTCATCAAGTCAATCACTGGCAGATGTAAGCGGCCCTGAATTTTAGTGCCATCAATTTCAACATCAACATTATCAAGCTTCAATTCTTCGCCATTCCAATCGAAGTCAAACTGACCTCCGGCACTCTCCAGAGCGGTTTCAGATTCCATTTTAGGGCTTGGCAATCCAAGGAGTTCTAACCATTTTTTAATCTCAATTTTTTTAGCCGAAAATACACCATTAAATTCTGGATTAATACCAAACCCGCCTTTAAAGCTAGTTTGGACTTCAGCAGACATACCATTCAAGAGAGCTTGTTCAACCTGAACTCTTTGTTTGGTAAAGTCCACACTCAAAGACTTTCCTGTGGTGGTCATCCTAATATCAGGGACATTTCGCTCTTTTGGCAGCTGCAAGCGGAAGAGGCCACTCCAATCATTTAAAGTCACATGACCAGATTGTTGAGCGATAGATAAAAGCCCATTGATTTCAAAATCAAACACCCTTGGAGACTGACTGTGCTCATAAATAAAATCACTGTGAATTTTAAACGGTTGATTCGGTCGCACATCGTAAGTAATCAAGTTGGCTTTTTTCAAAGAGACCGAGAAGTCATGATCTCGATGTTCATACAAAATCGAGGCATTGTTAATGACGAGACTTTCGAGAAACCAAGCTTGTGAGGGTTCAGAAGCACCCGACGCTGAAAAAAGAGGAATATCTTGCCAGTTGTTTTTTGATCCCTCTGCAATAAAGTGTAACTGGGGCTCGATAACCTCCAAACTCAGGACGTCCATCTTGTTTTCTAAAAACAATTTTCTTAGTGACAACTCAAGATAAGCCTCTTTAACCGATAACAAATTCGTGTTTGAAAACTCTTGAGTATTCTTAACAACAGCATCTTCTACATGAAATTCGAAAGGGACGATCGACAGTTCAACCTCCCCTTTTATTTCTAGTTCACGATTAATTAGTTTAGAGATTTCTTGTTCGATTTGCGGTTTGTACTGATTAAAGTCAATCAAGCTTACTGCACCTGCAAAACCCAAAAATAAAAGGATGGGAATAATGGCTAAGACCAAGCTGAATCGCTTAAACCATTTTAAAGTTATTTGTGTCACAGAATTTTTCTCTCTATATCTTAGTGTGCATAGCGTTTGACGGGCATGGTTTTAACCCTTAATAATCATCCATATCGTCTAACTTGGATAACAAGGAATCTTCAAGTTCATGATTGACATTCAGCTGATCTAATTCAAAGTCACTTTCTGACATAGGCTCAGCCAAATAAGGCCCCTGCATCAGATAACATTGATGACTGTTTAGGAAATCATACTGCTCTATTGATGACACCCCATAGGCGACCACTCGCTTATTGAGCATATACCCCATTTTAATTAAAGCCTCCGTCATAGACGCTATCGATCTTTTGGAGTTGGCCTCTTGGACAAAAACAGAACTCAAGTTCAGTTGATTAATCGGCCAATCATGCAATTTTAAAGGGGAGATTTGGCCGGTGCCATAGTTGTGAACCGCCACTTCAACCCCCAGTAAATTCAATGTCTGCAGCTGCTTTTCAACTGGAAAACGTTGAACATTTAAACAGTAATCATTGAGTTTAATCACCACATTTTCGGGGACAACCTGATAATCTTCAATTTCTTCAGATAACCAGTCAACAAAACCGTTTTGGTGAAAATGGCTAGGACGGACTGGAATCACCAAATCTAGCTCCAATCCCTTCTCCTGGATTTTTTGTAGGAAACTTAACCCCTGTGAAAACATCCACTCACTTAATAGAATTGCAACCTGTGAATCATCAATAATAGAGAACAGTTCGGCTTGATCAATATTGGATAATAAATCTAGCTGGTTGCAGTTTACCGTGAGCTCAACCGAGACCGCTTCCCCAGACTGGGTGTTATAGGTAGGAAGATAATTTGCCTCGAGCAGCTCCTCGTGTAAGGCTTTACGCAACTGCATTTGCACAGACCGTCGATACTCGATCTGTTTAATCATTTGTTGGTGAAATGAAACAACTTGGTTTCGGCCAGAGTGTTTTGCCCGATACATCGCTAAATCAGCAAACTTCAACAGTTGCTCTAAATTGTGTGAATCTCTCGGGAAATGAGCCACCCCAATGGAAGCACCAATCTCGACTTCGGTTTGATCAATTAAGATCGGTTTACTAATCTGTGAAACCATTTGATTGGCAATTCGTTCAGATTGTTCAATTGATTCGGGTGCACTTAAGAGCGCAACAAATTCATCACCACCTAGACGGCCAATAATATCAAGTTGCGAATTGACGGCTTTCTGAATGACTGAGACGGCTTGTTTTAAAACCGTATCACCGGCTTGATGCCCGAGAGAGTCGTTAACAAACTTAAATCTATCAAGATCTATATAAAGTACGATCTTTGGTTCTGTGTCTTTCGACAGGACAGACTCCGCCGCTTGAAGCCAACCAGAACGGTTCGCAACCCCGGTCAAACCATCTAATAGGTCTGCATTTATATCGGCATTTTGATCTGAACGGCTCATCGTTTTCAAACATCTCTCGGCGGAATAAGAACAACTATTTTGTATCAGCTTTTTAAGCTATTTTAACCAAATGTTCCCATTCTAAAAATCTTATTCCGTCAGGAAGGTTTCAACAACATAATTCAGATACTGCTTACCCTTGCCTGTTAATGACAAATGACCTTCATTAATTACGATCAAGCCTTGCTGGGTTAAATCCTCTAGCCGTGGCTCAATGAGCTCAACCTTCAAGCCGGCATGCTGTTTAAACAGGTTTAACTCAAAACCGCCCTGCAACCTTAAAGCATTCAGCATAAATTCAAACACAACATCTTCTTGGTCTAGCCAAGTTTGACGTCCTAAAGAGCCTTGTCTTTTTGTATACTCTTGGCCGATTTGACTGTTTTTGACAGCCTCCACATATCCGCCAGGTGAAGCTGGCATCTGCGTTCTGTAGATTTTTCCGAGCGGCGCCATGGTGATTTTGCCGTGAGCCCCCGCCCCCAAACCAATATAGTCACCAAAGGTCCAGTAATTATAGTTATGTGCACATTGCCTGCCTTGTTTCGCATAGGCCGAGACTTCATAGTGCTGATAGCCCGCCTCTGCAATCATAGCCTGACAGGCTGACTGCATCTCCCAAGCCAGATCATCATTCGGTAGTATTGGCGGGTTTTTATAGAAAGGTGTATTGGGTTCCAGCGTCAACTGATAGTGTGAAATGTGTGGTGGCTGATAACGCATCAATTGCTCAACATCGGCCACTGCTTGCTCTAAACTCTGCCCAGGCAGAGCAAACATTAAATCTAGATTAAAGTTATTAAAGCCCGCTGTTTTTGCCGCCTCTATCGCAAGATGAGCCTCATCAGCAGAGTGAATTCTCCCGAGCGCTTTTAATTTAGCATCATCAAAACTCTGAATCCCCATAGACAATCGGTTGACGCCCGCATCAAAGAAACCGGCAAACTTTTGATAATCGACGGTGCCCGGATTGGCTTCAAGCGTAATCTCAACTTCTGGCCCAAACCCTAACAGCGCCCTGGCCTGAGACAGAAACCAATTCAAACCCTCTTCAGAAATCAGGCTCGGGGTGCCGCCGCCAAAAAAGATTGAGCGAATCGGCCGGCCCCAAATATCCGGCAACTGTTGTTCCAGTTGGCGAACCATCGCCTGCAGATAAGCCTGCTCATCGACTTCTTGTTTTAAGGTATGAGAATTAAAATCGCAATAAGGACACTTCTGCACACACCATGGGTAATGGACATAAAGAGACAAAGGAAGGGGCTGGGTAAACTTCATACTTAGATCTAAATTTATGCGCCACGCCTTAATTGCATCACTAATGCATTCAATGCTTGAGCGCGGTGACTAATACTATTTTTCTGCTCTTTACTGAGTTCTGCCGAAGAACAATTTAATTCGTCCACCCAGAAGATTGGGTCATATCCAAAGCCGCCAAAACCTCTTTTCTCAGTCAAGATTTCACCGTACCAACGCCCCAAACCAATAATAGGCGTTGGGTCCTCTGCGTGCTCAACATAAACCATGGCGCAGTAATAACTGGCTTGACGCTGTTCAGCGGGTACGCCATCCATTGCATTGAGTAGCTTTTGCAGGTTGGTCTCATCATTGGCTTGATCGCCATATTCAGCCTCTGAGTAACGAGAAGAGTAGATACCTGGACGACCTCTTAGGTAACTCACCTCAATACCAGAGTCATCCGCAATCGCAGGTAAACCGGTTTTTTGTGAGGCGTAACGCGCTTTAAGGATGGCATTTTCAATAAAGCTTAAGCCGGTCTCATCGGCTTCAGAATCAAAAAATTCTGATTGAGGCTTAACCTGCCAGCCATGAGGTTCAAGAATCTCAGACATCTCTTTTAACTTACCTGGATTACCTGTGGCCAATACGAGCGTTTGCATAACTTATGAGATTCCTTTCAATATAGAAAGCTGTATTATAGACCACTCCAATGATAAACCTATCAAAGAGGACGGGTTCCGCGATGACTTTTTCCGCTAACAGCATGACCGCTTTTGCAAAAATCCAAGAGAATGGCCAGAACGGTAGATTTAGTTGGGAAATTCGCTCGGTCAACCAACGCTATTTAGAAATCAATCCGCGTCTTCCCGATGCCTTTAAACATATTGAAAACGACTTAAGAAGCGTCATCAAAGACACCCTCTCTCGCGGCAAAATAGACGTTTCACTCAGTTATGAAAACGATGCTTCCGAAACCAATATGCAGGTTAATACCAAGATACTCCTGCCATTGACCGAAGCCATTAGCCAAGTGCAACAAGCGATGCCTGAAGCGACGCAGGTCAATCCATTAGAGGTTTTACAATGGCCAGGCGTACTGCAACAAGAAAAAAATGAAGATGATCAAAATCAGGTCGACCAGACGCTCCTCGCCAAACTGTCTGAAGCTCTAGGACTGCTAAATCAACACCGTCAACGTGAGGGACAGGCACTGGCTCAACTGATTCTTGACCGCTGTTCGCAAATCACCGAGCAACTAGAACAACTAGAACCCAAACTACCTGAAATCCTGCAAGCACATGTTGATAAGCTCAAACAACGCATTGAGAAGCTCACCGACCAAGTCGATGAGCAGCGATTCCATCAAGAAGTCGCTGTGCTGGCGCAGAAAATGGATGTGGCTGAAGAGATTGATAGACTTCATACCCACCTTAAGGAAGTTGAATTTATTTTAACTGCCGAGCCAGACAACAAACCTATTGGACGCCGCCTCGACTTTCTTATGCAAGAACTCAATCGAGAAGCCAATACACTGGGATCAAAATCCATCGACCCACTTATTTCACAAACAAGCGTCGAGCTTAAAGTGCTGATCGAACAGATGAGAGAACAGGTGCAAAATATTGAGTAATTACATACCCCTAATAAAACTAAACTATTCGGTATAAAAAATACTATTGGCAAATACCCTACAAAACTTGATGTAAATCAACTGAGAGTTGCCGCCTCAATTGAAATCTATTTTTGAACTGCGTATAGTTCAACTCGTTAGAACTCTAAAACTTTTAGTCGAGGCAAGAAAAATGGGTAACTTTTTAAAACTACTAGGTGTAATCGTAATTGCCGTTGTCATTCCACTAGTGATTCTTTTGGGTATCTGGTTAGGATATATCCCACAAATCGTTCAAGTGATGATCGGTATGGGTGCAGTCATTTTTGCAGCCGCTTTCATTATTGGTGGGAATCTCATCCTTATGTGGGGTGACATTAAAACAGGTCGTTACTCTAGCAAAAAGTAACAGGTCAAGACCTACTCCGAAAAACCCGGTTTATCCGGATTTTTTGCTTTTTGCATCTCACGTTTCGCCCCCCCCTTAAAACTTCCTGAAGACAACATTGAAAGGCAAAAAAACCCATCCCCG
>CAZJPO010000053.1:0-12444 GCA_964547865.1 uncultured Thiosulfatimonas sp. | reverse complement strand
TTTGCTAGCATGTGCGGTTGCTAAACCTGTAAAGTTGAGTGCATTATGCTGATAATGCATAGTTTTTTTGATTGATTTATTGATATAGGTCACAAACTTAGATTTGAGCGGGTTTTAATGAGCGAATTTTAATGAGTCAATGCCATAGAGGTGACTCTAAGCTGAAGATTGGTTCTGCCTGCAAAGTTATTTAGACTTGGCTGATAAGTGCATTCGATATTATCACCCGTTGAATAATCGGGTTGGTCATGAATATCTTTCTTTGCATTAAAGAAGATCGCTTGGATGGTTTGCCCAGAAGGACTGAGCAGCTTAAAGGATAGGTGGGTTTTAGTTTGGCCAACTTCACGCATCTGCTCAATCCTGAATTGACCAGAGAACACCGGTTTTGGCCAGTCGCGACCGAAGGGCTCTAAAGCATTTATCTCATCAATGATTTGTGGCCCTAGTTGCCAGTCTGCAAGCGTGCCGTCAGTTTCGACAAACGGTTCCGGTATTTCTGCACCAAGCTGAAGACGAATAGCCTGTTCAAATAAGTCAGCAAAGTCCGGATAGTCATCAATCTTGATCATACAGCCTGCAGCGCCTTTATGACCGCCCATGGATTCAAACAGGTCTTGTTTTTGTTCTGACATCCACTGAAAGGCTTGGCGTAAATCAATCGAGTCCACAACCCCGCGCGCACTCCCGGCAAGCATACCATCATCTAACTCAGTCATGGCAACAGTCGGGACACCGTACTGCTCTCCAATTCGTGAGGCGATGATCCCCTGAATCCCAGCATTGCCGGTAAGTTTAATCGCCAGTGAATAGGTCTCAGAGTGATAGATAGATTCCGCTTGCTGCTGTGCCTGCAACAACATAGTTTCTTGCTGTTCGCGTCGGTTATAGTTGTCTTGATCTAATCGATCAAGATAGTTGACCGCATCACTAAAGGTTTTCGCCGAGAGAAAGTTAAACGCCTGATTGACATCCCCTACACGGCTGGCAGCATTGATGCGTGTCGCGACTTGAAAGCCCAGAAATTCAGCATCAAATGCTTGCCCCTGGTTATCATTTAAATCTCTCATCGCCTGCCAGGCGGGGGATTGAAACATATTTATGACCTGTAATCCTGCATGGACAATTGCACGATTATTGGGACTTTTTAAACTGACGCTATCGGCCACGGTGCCGAGTGCAACATTGTTTGCCAAGAGTTTTAAAGAAGGGCTACCTTGAGGCAATAAAGCTTGATCAATCAAGGTCTGGCGTACCTGAGACATCACCAAAAAGATAACAAAACAACCAGCGACCGTTTTGTCATAATCACAGCCTTCCTGCTGCGGGTTGACCGTACAGATAGCACTTTTAGGTGGGCCTTCCACCGGAATTTGGTGGTGATCGGTGACACAGACCTGAATGCCGTGTTGTTTTAATGTGGCAATGCGTGGCTCATCACTAGAGCCTTGGTCAGCAGAGATCACCAGCTCAATCGGCTCTTTAATCTCAAGAATGCGCTGAACGACGTTTTCAGTGATACCGTAACCGGTTTGTCGGTCGCCAATAACATGAACAACTCTTTCAGGATCAACCCCGAAATAGTCAACCAAAGCCGTTGTGGCGATCCATGCAGAGGTTACCCCATCGGTATCGTAGTCTGTCGCGAGCACGATCTTTCCATCACCCTTAATAGCGTTAACAATAATCTCTGCGGCGGATTCAATGTTTTTTAAAGCAGAAGGGTGCTGGATGTGCTTTAATTTTGGGAAAACGATTTCTTCCAATTGTTCAGTTTGGTCAGTACGTTGAGCAACAAGGCGTGCTTGAAGGTCAGTTAAGCCTAATGATTTGGCTTTTTCATAGACTTCTGGAGAGGCTGTGCGCTGAACAATTATGGGATTTTTAAGCATTGAGAGATTCTACCAGAATGGCTAAGTTTACAGGCGTATATCTACACGGTTTTTTGAGCAGTGGCAACAGTCAAAAAGGACTGTGGTTTGGCGAGCAAAATAGTGTAAATGAAGCCCTGGATAAAGATAAGGTTTTTGAGCAGTGGCTAACGCCAACTTACCCAATTAAAAGGGTTGAAGACAGTACTGGTTTAATTGAAGAAGCGCTTAAATCTTCTGGTTTAGGCCACAACAACTTGGTGTTGCTGGGGTCTTCGATGGGCGGATTTTACGCTCAATATTTTGGGCAAAAATACAAACTACCCTATGTCATGATTAACCCAGCTTTGAACCCAGAGAAAGTCTTTCGAGAGAACCTCGGTGAACATACCAACCCCGCAACCGGGGAGAAGGTGCTAATTAATGAAGCGTATATCGCTGATTTATTAAAATACAAAAAAGATGAACTAGATCAATCGGTTCCAGGGCTTTTGTTAATTGATTCTGATGATGAAGTCATTGATGTTGATTATGCAATTAACCAATATACAGGCGTTGGAGAACCTTCAAAAATGGTTGTTTATTCTGGTGGAGATCATCGGTTTATTCATACGCAAGAAGCGTGGCAGGAGATTAAGGATTTTCTAAAAAGTCTATAAGGCTAACTATACAACTACGCCTTTGCGTCGAAGATTTTACCGATTGAGTCTTCAAAGAGCTTATTCTCAACTTCAAGAATTTTTGCTAGGCTCTGAATTTGAAGCTTGGTTCTACCCATATTGACTAAGCTATTCTCTAAGCTATCGGGCTGGTAGGCATTCAGCGCGTCGTAATCAATCGAAACCGGGTTATTGTCTTTAGCTACAGGTTTTACAATAGAATACGCAATATCGTGACTGTGTTTACGTAGCTGGTTAAGACCATCGCTGACGCCCTGGTTTGCGATGTTCGAAGCTGAGAGTGGAAGAGACGATATGTTCATATTTAGATGCCCATTTTTTTAGCCAGTTTGTCTTCAAGTACTTCAAAACGTTTGTTTTTCTTCACTGTGTATTTAACAAACACATTCCCCAAATATTCACTGCCTTCACGGTCTACTTCAATTTTCATGTCCTCATCTTGCCAAATATAACTTAGATAAGACGGCATTCCGCCCCAACTTTTGCGTTGAACCCCTGTTGGCTGACCCAGTTCAGGAATCAATTTAAGCGCGATCTCTTTGGTATTGATTTGAGAACGTTTGTTGACGTTTTTTAATGAGTAGGGGCGATACAGTCTTAGAGCGGTGACCAAGTTCCCCGCATGGTTATAACGAAAGGTGACATGGTAACTGTCTCGGATCGTTGACCAAGGAAAAAACTTATCTACATTGCGCTGCTTTACTGTACTTTTTGCCTGTAAGAAACCGCCTACATTCCACAGGTGGGATCGAACACTGTTGATATCCGCATCGGCGAGTTTGAGTCCCAAGAACTCTGTTTCCTTAAGTGCTTTTGTCTGGGCGGTTTCTTCAGCATAGGCGATGTTTTGAAGAAAAAGGGTACAAAAAAGGAACAATAACGGCAATAAAAACACTGAGCCGAGAGTTATTGGGCGTTCCGTGGTAGTTTGATTCGCGATCATACTCAACAACCTTTCTAAAATAGAAACTTTTATAGTTTAGTTATCGGCAAATCTAAATAGTTCTTGAACGCTTTTTTTGGGAAGTGGTGTCGTAAATCATTAGCAGACAGGGTGAGGGCATCTTCAGATGGCAATGGTTTTTCAATCTGTTGGCACTGGTGGTGCATCACGGTTGCATCGGCATCGGAAGGGTTCGTATCGCGCTTTTGACGCTGTTCAATTGAAGCTTCAGCTAACTCTGTTGAGACCTCTATATGGATTAAATAAGACTGCGCGCCAAGAGAGTCGGCCATTTCAGTAAATGGAGTTCGATGTGATTTTTTCAAGAAGGTCGCATCCACAATGACATCAAGCCCAGCATTAAGGGCTGTCTCGGCATATTCAAGCATACCAGCATAGGTTTTACGGCTCATTTCTGACGAGTAAAGTTGTTTGCGTTGCTCTTCAGCGAGTCTTACCGTACTTTCAATGCCAAATAAACTTTTTCGAATTCGGTCCGAACTAATAATAATGGCTTTTAATTCGAGCTCATATAAAAGGTGTTTGGCTAAGTGGCTCTTACCTGAACCCGAGACCCCTTGAAGTAAGATGCATTTTGGTTTGGATGTCGGCATTGAAGCATATTGACTTGCCTGATGGATATAGGCCCTTGAAGTTTCACAAGCACGCTGATAGTCGACGCTGCCAGGGGTGAGTTGCTCTGATCTTAAAGAATTAATCTTTGCCCGAACCAAGGTTCGATAGGTTTTGTAAAAACTTAAGAGTTTTAAAGCCTTATAGTCAAGTGTTGTACTTAAATAGAGAGAAATAATTTGATAGCTTGCCGCTTGTTGATTTCTAAAATCCATGTCAATTAATAGAAATGACAGGTCACTTAAGACATCGATCCAACGGAACTTTTCATTAAACTCAATGCCGTCAAACAGAACTGGTTCACCGTTAATTAAAGTGATATTTTCTAGATGTAAATCACCGTGACAGGCTCTGACATAGCCGTTTTTCTTTCGTTCTGTAATGATGGATTCTAGTTGTTCAAACTGATTTTCTGTCCAGTTCAGAAGATATTCAAGCTGGGTCTGGATTTCTGGATCTGCAAAGTTCTTAAACAGGGTTGGGAAATTATCCAGCATAGGTTGAAGTTGGGTTTTAGGTTCACCCAGTTCACAGTCGAGTTGAACAATCTCTGCAATCTTATGGAAGGAAGAAATCTGATATGCCAGCTTTTCTACAATGCTGAAACTAAGGTGAGTCTGCCCCTTGAGTTTTTTACCTAAAACATCATTGGGGTCAAACTGTTGCATCTTAACAAGGTAATCAATACACTGTTCAGTCTTGTCTGAGAGTTGGTAATCATGGGGTTGAACGCGAATCGATGCCTCTGAATTATCGTCAGCCTTCTTTCCTGATTCCTTTTCTTGGCTAACGACCTGACAAACGCCCAGGTAAAGGTCTGGTGCTGTTCTGAGATTAAGCTCGACTTCAAGCTTGCAGTATTTATGGCGCTGTTGGAGTTGACTGAAATCTAAAAAACCAAAGTTGACGGGTTTCTTAAGTTTATAGACATATTCACCGGTCAGAAAAACAACCGAAATATGGGTTTCAATAATCGTGATGACCTCAACAGGGTGAGGGTAACTAGCGGGATCAAGTAATCGTCTAATGAGCTGTTCGGTGTTCAAGGCTGAATACCTGATTACGAATAAGAAGGGCGTTATAAGCCTTGCAAGCAAGCATTGAAGCTTTCAAGGCCATTAAACCATACAAAGTATGCGATTATGCAACACCTTGTTTTTCGCGAATTTCTTGCTTGCGTTTCATCTCTACAGTCAAAGTCGCAGTCGGTCTAGCTTCCATCCGAGGTAGACCAATTTCTTCACCACTCATTTTACAGTAACCGTATTCACCGCTTTCAATGTCACGCAGCGACTTATCAATTTTTGAGATTAATTTGCGTTCGCGATCACGTGTACGCAACTCAAGGGCAAACTCTTCTTCTTGCGACGCGCGGTCATTTGGATCTGCCGGTGTGTCAGAATCATGCTTAAGGTGAGAAACCGTACTGTTAGCCTCTTCGATCAATTGGTTCTTCCAAGCTAACAATTTAGCCCTGAAATGCTCCAACATCTCAGTACTCATATATTCTTCACCTTTGGCTGGTGCGTAAGCAGGGTAGTTTTCAATAAAATCTGTTCTCTGTTCCATTCCGTTTTCTCCTGATTACGTATCCTTATCCCCGTCTGCCTTTGGTCGGCATTCTGCTCTTAGTTATTTAAGATTCAGATACGTCTCTTAACGGTGTTTTATATCATGTTTTGCTAAGATTCAACAAGTAAAATTTCTATTTAAAAAGGCCTATCACAGACATATAAATCAAACAGAAGGTATTAATGACTTGAAATTAAAAGGTTCTTAGCCCAAAATCTCGAACACACGAAACTTTTAGGTGCAGCGCACCAATCACAATAATAATGAAAAGAGAGATTAATAAATGGCTACATTAAAAGCACTGTTATTTGATGTCGATGGAACCCTAGCAGATACTGAAAGAGATGGACACCGCCCAGCATTTAATATGGCATTTGAAGCGGCGGGGCTTGACTGGCACTGGGATGAAACTTTATATGGAAAGCTCTTAGAAGTCACTGGCGGCAAGGAGCGTATAAAACACTACCTCAATGTTTTTAATACAGAATTTTCCAAGCCAGATGATTTTGAGGCGTTTGTAAAAGGCTTGCATGCTTCCAAAACCGAGTTTTATAAGCAGCTGATGGCTGAGGGTAAGATTCCTTTGCGTCCAGGTGTTGAGGCATTAATCAATCAGGCGCGCGATATGAATATGCGCATGGCAATTGTCACCACGACCACACCAGCAAATGTCACTGCACTTTTAGACAGCACTCTTGGGCAAAGCTCTGAAAGTTGGTTTGAAGTGATTGCAGCGGGAGATATCGTGCCAGCCAAAAAACCTGCACCAGATATTTATGACTGGGCCTTAAAAGAGATGAATTTGTCTGCGGATGAGACAATTGCATTTGAGGATTCATCGAATGGCATTCAATCCTCAACAGCTGCAAATGTAAAAACCATTATTACCATTAATGAATACACAAAAAGTGATGACTTTTCTGCTGCAGCACTGGTACTGGATCAAATGGGAACAGAAGACAGTCCATTTAAAGTTTTGGCGGGGGAATCACACGGTTCAAAACGCCTCGATATGGACTTAGTTGCCAAGGTTTTTGCTTCTGCCTAAAAAGACAACTTTGTAATTCAAAAGAATGCAGTCGTGAGGTGGGGCTAATAAACCTAAACAGTGGCTTAGCCCCATTTTATCTGGATAGATAACTCTATACGTCAGACTTCTCTTTTAAGGCCTTGCCTCTAAATTCAATGCCTTGCCAGCCCAATTGCATGAAGTTGCGAATATTCTGATGGTCTTCCGCATTTGGATTTTCAAGCACATCAATCGTATAAAAATCCCCAAAGGCATTTAACGTTGCTTGTTCAGATAGCTGATTTAATTCGGCAAACGCAAAAATTTTGCATGAACCGTTATTGGTGCCTGCTTCATTAAGCTGTGAGCCATTTTGAAATTCTGTCGGTGAGAAATCGTATTTATTATCAATGACTTCCATTACTGTTTTGAAGTCTACGGCGCCCGCATTTAACTGAGTGATCAATTCCTGTTTTGTCATCTATTTCTCTCTTTTAATAGGTGAAGTTGAGTGGTTTAAAAATCTGAAGCTCTATTTATTCTGCTTTCAATATTGGTTTATGCCATCTGTTTATGTCATCTTTACGTGCAGTAGCAAATTTTATGGGTCGCTATATTAACTTGGTGACCCCAAAAGCAGCACTGTTATGCTCTGAAGATGAAACGCTAGCGGGTAACAAATGTTTTCTGAGTTGCATCCAAGCTCTGTTCTTTGAACCGCCGCCCACCGTGTAGATATGTTTCGCTTCAGTTTGGCTCAATTCACTAAGCTTTTGAAAAGCTAAGACCTCTATATCGGTTAACCCTTTCGCCAAGCCCAATAAAAACCAGCGGTGCTCTGCCAAACAGACCGCTGTTTGAAGCGTTAAATCACAAGTGGGGTAATCAGGGAGACAGGGTGGAAGTGAAGCATCCGAGATGGGGAAGCGCTCACCTGGAGAAAGCAATGGGTAATAGGTTTGGTTTTCAATCCTTTGAAGCTCATTGTCACGCAGCTCGTCACTTAATTGATTCAATTGTGTCAAATCAAAATAATTCATAAATACTCGTCCACCCGCATTAGAGGCGCCTCCGACCAACCAGTTATCACCTAGACGGTGACTATATAGTCCATATTCAGTATTGAAAACAGGAGACTTACAAATCATTTTAATCGCCAGTGTTGAACCCAGTGAAGACACCGCTTCGCCTTCTTGTGTTGCGCCAGCAGCAAGAAAGCCCGCAATACTATCTGTTGTGCCGGCCATCACTTTAAGCTCTGGGCTAAAACCAAACTTTCTAGTAATATCTGATTTTACTTGACCAAGAAAATCGCCGGGCTTGACCACTTCAGGAGGTGTTAAGTCGTACTCTGAAAGCAGTTTCTTTACCCAGCCTGGCCAGCTAAAGCTCAATGAGTCAAACCCCAATTTAAGTGCATTGTTTTCATCGGTAACATTGAGCGCGCCACACAGGTAGTGATTAATAAAATCAGCCTGATGACAAATAATCAGTCTGCCTTGGCGTATGGAGTATTTTTGCACCTTAATCAACCTTAAGACTTTTGCCAGCGTACTGGAAGCGCCAGTGGCACCTGTCTGTATCTTTCCACGTCGTATAACTTGATCAATTTGGGTAGACTCTTCTATTGAAAAGCTGTCGTTATACATCACTGCATCGGTCACGACATTACCATTGTGGTCTTGAAGTAGAACAGTAGAGGAGGTGGCATCAATTACAAGGTGGGTTAAGCATTTTAATTCAACCTTATGGGAGAGTGAGAATAACAGCTGCTCCAGTGCTTCCCTCCATAAGGCTGGATTTTGTCTGATCTCACCCAATTGATTGGGTTTTGGCATTGAAAGCGCAACTGATTTTTCAATTAATATGCTCGACTCCTCAGAGTTTTGACTGCGTTTGACAATGCAACCACGAAGTCCGGATGTACCAATATCAATACCAAGAATCATTTTATTTGGCTGTGTCATGAGGCGTTATATCCAATAGATTTTTCACTGAAAACATACAGTTGGGCTGTGACATATTGAGTAAGGGGTACTCACTTACTTGAAATCGTCATTTTTATTTTTCAACACTATAAACTTTTTAAGAATCAATGAGCAGATTATTTCAAGCGTTTAAGTGGTAAAAATGAGTGAAATTTGACTGGTAAAAACCGTCCTAAAACGGTTACAATTGCTTTAATTTCATAAATTATTTCAATTGCTCGAAAGAGTTTAATTATAAGTCTGGTTTTAAGTTTAGTGGAGTTTGTTTGATGAACGAATTGCAACAAGTCTTGTTGATTTTTGCGGTTGTTGTTATTGCTGGTTTATATTTTTTAAGTCGGAGTCGTCAAGCAGAGTCTAGAAAAAGCCAGGAAGAAAACCAAAACTCAGCAACTGAAAACCAACCTTATATTGCGCACCAAAAAGCTTCTGAAGCTTTAAATGAACTCGGTGAACCCCATATTCCAGTTTCTCAAGTCACAGAAGATAGAGTGACGAAACATGATGCGACTGAACCTAAAGCTGAACAGGGCGATGAACTGTCTGTTCAAGACGTTCAGCATTCAAACCAAAATGAAACTGAAAATCAATCTGATGATTTAAAAGCTCACCCGGATCAAGGCATGCTTTCGTTTGGAGAAGAATTTGATTTACCCAAATCAAACCAACCGGATTCAGGTACAGAAGTAGAAAGCCATCAAACGGCAGACGAGAGAGAAATAGAATCACCATTGGCAACGGTTATTGATGAAACTGCGGCGGTTTCAGAAGATGAAGCTAAAACGGAAAATAACCAACCTATGCATCATGTACTTGTAGTGGATGATCCCGGCATGACAGGGGAAGTAGGAGAAGATTACTTCCCTAAAGATCATATCAAGCCTTCTTTTGGTATTCCTGAAGACCAGTATGTTCAAACTAAAGAGAGAGTTTCCTCAACCAACAAAAAGCCAGAGGTGTTTGCAATTCTGGTCATGAGCGCTGGACACGAGTTTGAGATGACCGCGGTTAACCAAGCTCTACAGGGGGTTGGTTTGACTCTTTCAGAACAGGGTATTTTTGTTAAAAACGACAATATGGGGCAGACCATCATTAAGGTGGCCAACATGCTCGAGCCGGGAACTTTTCCAGTAGAAAACCTAGAGGACTACAAAACGCCAGGCGTGGCGATGATCCTGGAGTTACCGAGTACCGTTAAAGCGCCTAAAGCCATGGATGAATTGATTATGATGGCGCGCAAGATCCATCAACGTTTATCCGGTCGTCTATACAATATGCATCGTCAACTCCTGACCGAATCAGAAATACAGTCTATGCGCGATGATGCTTTAGACTATGAGTCAGAGCCCTTAACTTAAATCAGCTTAAATTTAGCTTAAACTTGACCACTTAAACAACCCCGATCAAACTCTATTTTCTTCAGGTTTTTGGCTAACAACTGTTATAAATCAAACGATTAACTGAAACCGTTTAAATTAGACAAACTTACAGAACCACAATTCAATGCCTGTTTTTACACCCGATCAAACATCTGATTCTATCCGTCAATCTCTCTCAGAGCTGAAGCAACAAATTGAGAAGCTGAATTACGCTTACTATGTAGAAGACAACCCTCTTGTCAGCGATGCTCAGTATGATGAGCTTTATCAGCAATTGATCAAAATCGAGTCCGAAAACCCTCAGCTGATCTCACCGGATTCTCCTTCTCAAAGAGTCGGTGATCAGCCATTGTCTCATTTTAATTCGGTTACACATGCTGTGCCAATGTACTCTCTTGACAATGCGTTTAATCAAGAAGACCTGGTTGATTTTCAGCGTAAAGTTCAGGATCGTCTGGGGAGGAATGATGAGGTCGGGTTTTCTGCTGAACCCAAGATGGATGGCCTCGCAATTAACATTCGTTATGAAAATGGAATCTTAATTCAGGCGACGACGCGCGGGGATGGCATTACAGGAGAAGATGTTACCCACAACATCAAAACCATGCAGTGCATTCCGTTGCATCTCAAGGGCACAGGGTGGCCCCAGATTTTAGAGGTGAGGGGCGAGGTCTTTATGTCTAAAAAAACCTTTAACGCACTAAACCTACGCCAACAGGAACAGGGAGAAAAGGTCTTTGCTAACCCGAGAAATGCGGCGGCTGGTACCTTGAGACAGCTGGACCCTAAGGTTGCAGCCCAAAGGCAGCTAAACCTCTATCTATATGGTTGGGGAGAGGTCAGCTCCGAATGGTCTCTCAAGTCAAAATACGAACAAAACATTGCCGCTTTTGCCACCTGGGGCTTACCAATCAACCCGGAATCTGCAACGGTGTTTGGCGCCCAAGGCTTACAAGATTATTATGATGCACTGTTGGTTAAACGACCTGATCTGCCATATGAAATAGACGGCATAGTCTACAAGGTTAATCTAATCACGGACCACGCAACACTGGGCTTTACGGCTAAAGCGCCACGCTGGGCAATTGCCCGAAAATTTCCCGCAGAAGAGGTGTGGACCGACCTACTGGGTATTGATATCCAAGTTGGTCGAACCGGGGCTTTAACCCCTGTTGCACGGCTTGAGCCAGTGAATGTTGCTGGCGTTGTCGTATCGAATGCCACCTTACACAATATGGATGAAATCGAGCGAAAAGACGTTCGTATTGGCGATAAGGTCATTGTTAGGAGAGCCGGGGACGTCATTCCTGAAGTCGTTGGCCCGGTTCTCGCACAGCGCCCCGAGAATGTCACCAAGTTCACCATGCCAGCAACCTGTCCTGTTTGTGATTCAGCAGTCATTAAAGAGCCGGATAAGGCAGTTTATCGCTGTACAGGTGGCTTATACTGCCCGGCACAAAAAAAACGTGCTCTGCAGCATTTCGTATCCAAAAAAGCCATGGACATTGTCGGTTTAGGTGATAAGTTGATTGACCAGTTGGCAGACTCGGGGGTTGTCCAACACCCAGATGATCTCTTTAAATTAGATTTGGATACACTTGCTTCAATGGAACGTATGGCAGAAAAATCGGCTCTAAATGTCATAGAGGCAATTGAAAAAGCCAAGCAGTCAACCTTAGCGCGTTTTATTTTTGCGCTGGGCATTCCCGAAGTAGGCGAGGTCACCGCGAAAAATTTGGCCAAGCACTATGGCACCCTAGAGAAGATTCAAACCACAGATTTTGAGGCGCTCGTTGAAGTTGAAGATGTTGGTGACATTGTCGCCAATCACATTCTTAATTTCTTCCAACAAGCGCATAACCAAGAGGTCATCCAAAGCTTATTAGAGGCTGGCATTGTATGGCCAGATCCAAAGCCTCAAGATCAAGCTGATACCATTAAAAGTCCTTTTAGTGGTAAGGTGGTTGTGCTCACCGGTACTCTGCATGAACTAACCCGTTCAGACGCCAAATCGAAATTGGAAGATTTGGGCGCCAAAGTCACGGGGAGCGTCTCGGCAAAAACAGATTTTCTAATTGCGGGTGAAAAATCGGGATCAAAATTGAAAAAGGCAGAATCGCTTGGGGTGACTGTTTTATCTGAAGCAGAGTGGCTGAATATAATAGGAGAATCAAATGGTTAGACCTCGCAATGTAAATCGAGTCAAGCTTAACAAGGAAGTGCCGGATTGGGAGCAGGAAGACTTTGACAGCCGCTCAGATATCAAGCGTGCCGCTCAGGCGGTAACAGATATAGGGGAGAGGGTTGCCATGATGTCTGAAGATCAAATTAAACGCCTCCAACTCCCTAAACTATTTACAGAAGCGGTT
>CAZJPO010000052.1:0-12623 GCA_964547865.1 uncultured Thiosulfatimonas sp. | reverse complement strand
CCTTTATATAGTTTTCAATCTCAATTTGCTGCTTACGCAACTGGGTAATATCTTTACAAGCCAATAGGGTTAAAGAATGGCCATCCATCAAATGAAATGACACCTCCAAAGATTTATCACTTCCCTGCGGTGTTCTATAGCCGACATTGACAGGTTTGCGCTCTTCTATAGCGGCCCACAGCTCTGGAAAAACATCTTGGAATTTTAAATTTAGCAACTCGGATGTTGACTGCTCAAAAATATCATTAAAGGCTTTATTGACCTCAATAAAACGGCCTTCAGAATCCAATACCGCCAAACCTTCATTTGTTGTATTAAAGACAGAGGCCATCTTGGCATGCGATTCGGAAAGCTCATCAGATAGGGCTATAACACTTCTCGTAAACTGACTAAATACAAACTTAGTCGCCAACCACAATACCACTAATAGCAAAAATCCTATCACCACACTGAAGTAAATGGTTTCTACAAATTTATTCTGCAATCCCTGAACATCTTTTAACAGATACATCTGGATAAATGGCTTATCAGCAAAGTCTTTGAGAATAATGTTATTCATCAATATATGCTTCCTCCCATTTACGTCGACACTTTTTTCATTCTCAGAATCAGGCTGCCCAATATAAGGCTTTAATAAATCAATATCATCCCCAACTAGAAAATGATTGTTATGAGACTCAAACCGTCCAGTATCCTCATAGATTGAAAGGTTGTACTTAGAAATTGCCAAGGTAACTTTCATATCAGGAAAGAGGCCTTTAATGACCGTTTCAAAATACTGGGGTTGCAAACCAAACTCCAAACTCCCAATATATTCACCATCCTTATTGTAAGCCGGCTCAACAATTCGAAAAATCAAACCAAAATAGCCCTCTTCGAAGCCTGATACTGAAGCTTGATTTTCAACCGCATAGGCCACCATAGGCCGTTTCTCAGAAATCTTATCGCCATAGACCTCTTTATTATGAACTCGCATTAAGCTCGTGCCATCTGGGGCATAAAAGTGCATGTGGGTCACATAGGGGTTTCGGCTATTGAGAATGTCGAACTTCGGTTTTGCATACTTATAAATTAGCTCTGCATCTTTAGACTCCATCGCCTCAATCGCGAGAGGAGAGGCTAAATGGCATTTAACACGAGTACTAAAAAATGAGACGAGACGAGACTTTTCAGACTCAAATAACTGGATAACTTTTTCTGAAACTTGGTGTCTTTCTTTAACAAGTTCGGAGCGAACCTTAAGGTAATCAATAAGGATAAAACTGAGGACAAACAACAACATCAAAACAAGCATAACACCCATTGAGCGCTTACGAATTTGGACAATTTCGTTTGACGTTGCGGTTGATTTTGACATCAATTCAATACAGTAGAAAGGTTAGATAATGAGTATAACCCTTAGACTTATTAAAAAATAGGTTTTTATCGGATGAATAGAGTTTGACTTGCGCTATATCAGGTTTTGCATGACTACTTCGAAACCAGCATCATTTTATTACTGACAGGTATTTTAAGTTTTTTACCGACGTATAGCGCGTTGGCATTTTTGATGTTATTAACCTTTTTAAGGGTACGAGTTGAAACCTGATAAATTTCAGCAATCTCGGAAAGCGTATCCCCTCTCTGAACACGGTGATGAACGTAGAGAGTATCTCCCCACCTCTGTTTTGGAGCCATCTGTTTCGCATATTGATTTAAACCATCGGCAATCGCGCTTGCCATTTTTTTCTGGAAGCTTCGATTCATTAAACGCTTAGCTTCATAAGGATTCGAAATGAATGCCGTTTCAATCAGCATGGATGGCATATCGATCGATTTCAACACAGCAAAGCCTGCAGACTGCACTTCCTTTTTATGCATTCGGACGTTCTTTCTCATTTGCTTCAAAACAGTTTTTGCCAATTTCTTGCTCGCTTTAACATTAGCTTCCCTAGAGAGATCACTTAAGGCAAACGCAACATCTTTATCTAAATTGGCCAAACGAATATCTTCTAGGGCTGCGTTTTCATTTTTTGCCAAAAGTCTTGCCATCGTACTACTGGCTCCTCTTTCAGAAAGCACATAAACCGAACCACCACGGATAGATTTGTCCTGAAAGGCATCTGCATGAATAGAAATAAAGATATCAGCTTGATTCCTTTTGGCAATTTTCACTCGCTGATGAAGCTTTAAAAAAACGTCTTTATCTCTTGTTAGGACAGCTTTCATCCCAGGTTGTTTATCAATGATTTTCTTCAATTCTTTGGAAATCATTAACGTTACGTTTTTTTCATAAGCCCCGTTTGGACCAACCGCGCCAGGATCCCTTCCGCCATGGCCGGGATCAATCGCCACTACCAAGGTGGCAGGTTTTTGCCCTAAGACTTCACTGTCTTTAAATAACAGGCTTTTAGGGGCCTTATCAATCACTACACCTTTGTGTTTATTTTTAGCCAAATGAGTTAGCGGTTGAGGCCTTGAATTCGTCTGTAACTTAATTTTGCCTGTGGGTTTCGACAACTTCGCATCAACTAATTGATTCGACGGCTTTTCTTTGGTCTGTGTTTGGGACTTTTTATCGACTTTCGGTGCAATAACTTTTGCGACGACTTTTTTCTGACTAACTGTTTTAGCCGTTGAAGTCTTAGCGGTTTTGGTAGAGGTTGGCTTGAGAGACTTCTTCTGTTTTGAGTTAACCTTTTGGCCTTTATTGGGTTTTGCCGCTAATAATTTGGGGGGTTCACTCACTTTTGTTTTATTAACGTGTTTCAAGAGGTCGATCACAAGTCGGTCTTTGGAATTTTTCTGACCTTTTTTACTTGCAAGTAAGAAACTTTTGAATTGAGGATTTTTGTGTAAATCTAAAACGACGCGTGTGCGTTTTTTGTCATTTGAAACACGGATTTTAAATAGACGTTTGTCAGTGACATGTTTATTTTTAAAAGACAGGTAATTGGCCGTATCAAAAAAATCCACCACCAACCTAGAAGGATTATTTAGCTGAGAAACTTGATATTTTCCCGCTTGCTTTAAATCAAAGACAATGCGCGTTTTATCCTCTGTTTGCCCAATACGCATACCAGATAGAATCCCACCTGCAATAGCATTTTGCATCCAAAGTAATAGTGCGAGACCTAAAGCAATCGAAAGCGCTTTAGAAGATGATCCCTGAGTAGTTTTAAAACCTGTCATGTCACTTACCTTTAGCTAAGAGGTTAAGATGAACTTCGTTTTCAATTTAAAACAATCAAATTACATACCAACCAAACTCATAAGTGGCTGATTGACAGCCCCCTTGACAAGATGTCAGTGTTGACTAATTTGATCGATAAGAGCCTCTCCCTTGCTAGAAACCGCCACCAGTTCTAGCTTTCTGCCAATGACCGTTTCATCCGGCACATCAAACTCGTGATATTCAAACCGGATTTCAACATCTGCAGCCTGTAAAACAGGGGTTCCTTTTTGTGGCCACTCTACTAGAGCCGTGAAATTTCCACTAAAAAGGTCTCTTATGGCTAAATACTCTAACTCTTCCGGATCACAAAGTCTATACAAATCAAGATGATATATAGTATTTGTAGAAAAATTATAATTTTCAACGATAGTGTAAGTAGGGCTTTTCACCTTCTGACCCGGTATAAAAAACTGGATAAACCCTCTAGAAAACAAAGACTTACCCGCCCCCAAGTCGCCAATCAAATAAAAAATCAACCCTCTTTCAAAACCATTTATTTTTTTAAATGATTTTGCGATTAATTCAGCAAACTTCAGGCTTTCAGCCTCATTCTTCAATAAAAAGCTCTGTTTTTTCACTCTAAATCCACCTAAAAAAACATCAATTGGAAACGTGGTTGCACGCCAAACATTTTAAACACCACCCGAACATGCTTGGATGCACACTCGATAAAAATAGTAAAATTACCCCATGTCCACCGATCTCAAGTGCATGCTCACTTAAAACAATACAAAAAATGTCCCCTGAACAGTTAAAACAGCAAATAAGAAACTGGAGTACCGAACTCGGATTTTCTGATATCGGTTTTACAGACACAAATTTATCTGCTTACGAAGCGCAGTATTTTAACTGGATAGGCGAAGAGTTTCATGGTGAGATGGATTATATGGTACGACACGGTACCAAGAGAACCCGCCCAGCAGAACTTGAACCCGGCACTGCCACAATCATCTCAGCCCGTATAAACTATTTAGACTTAGATTCGGAAGACCCGAGGCGTGTACTCCACGACCCAGAAAAAGCTTATATTTCGCGCTATGCACTTGGCAAAGATTATCATAAACTTTTGCGAAAACGTCTGCAAAAACTAGCCGATAAAATCCATGCTGTAACGGATAGCTTCGAGTACCGAGCTTTCACAGATAGCGCCCCTGTGCTGGAGAGGCCAATTGCCGAAAAGGCCGGACTAGGGTTTATTGGTAAAAACAGCTTGATCATTCATCCCAGAGCAGGCTCTTGGTTCTTTCTCGGTGAGATTTTCTGTAATCTAAACCTCCCCCCCGATCCTCCTTTTGAGAAACAGGGGTGTGGCCCCTGCACAGCCTGTATCCAAGAATGCCCAACCCAAGCAATTGTCGATAATGCCGTAGTCGATTCTAGGCGCTGTATTTCCTATCTAACCATAGAATACAAGGGAATTATCCCAGAAGAGTTCAGATCAAAAATGGGCAACCGAATCTATGGCTGTGATGATTGTCAACTGGTCTGCCCTTGGAATAAGTTCACCACCGCAACATCCGAAACCGCTTTCACGAATGATCGGCAGCTTGACTCAATAGACCTACTTGAATTGTGGCAATGGACAGAGCAGACATTTTTAAAGAATTTTGAAGGCTCTCCCATTCGCCGAATCGGCTACCGACAATGGAAGCGAAACATCGCCATTGCTATTGGAAATATTAAAGGCTCAAAACGATTAAAAGAAAAGGCCGAAGCAGCAATAAAAAAAGGCTTCACGGGAGACCCCTTAGTTGATGAACATATCGAATGGGCAATTCAAGAACTAAACAAACATCCTAGTAGCGACACAGTTCAGATCGACTCGACCACCCCTTTTGTAGCAAAGAAATACTATCTTCCAAAATCGTGCTAATACACCTTAGAGGCGATCAAATATCGACCCTTGTGTTGGCGTAAACAATTTTGCATATAGCCTAGAAGCATAGGTATTGGTCATACCGGCAATATAATCTGAAATAACTCTCTGTTTAGCCTGCTCACCCTCTACTCGCTCATATTTTTTATAGGCATTTCTTGATAGCAACGCTTTAGGACTCGCGCGCAAGGATTTAAACAGCTCCAAAACAATTAACTGCCCCTTGTATTCCATCTGTTTGACTTCGGGCAGAGTAATGACGTTTTTATAGACGAAGTCTTTTAGAAGATCGAGCACGGCTGCTTCCCCCTCACCCAATTCAGCCTGATAACGCAACAGAGGGTGCTCAAAAGCCTGATTTTCATTAACAAACACAGACTCAATCATAATTCCGACTATTTTACTGATAGCGTGCTTTCTATGGCGAGAAGAATCGCTAAACAACATATCGCTTAATTTATCGTCCCACAGTTGGTATCGCTGAAATACCTCGTGTTGCATGACCTCGGCATTCCACAGATCACGAGGCACAAGATTCATAGCAACAGCATCTTCTAAATCGTGAATACCGTAGGCAATGTCATCGGCTAATTCCATCAATGTAGTATCAAATGCTTTGTACTGAGTCTTAAGGTGGCTGACCGTACTATCGTGCTCCCCACCTTTCACAACCAATTCCGTGAATTTTGCCCTATCGTGCGCTGAAAACGGTGACAACACCCACTCAAATTCATTTTTTTCTTCTAAATAAATACTCTTTGGTGGGAGCCAACGTCTCATATTAAGCGTTCTAAAGTCATCTACCTGAGGCGCTTGAAGCTGAGCTAAGTAATCTGTGTTTGCCGCAGCAACATCATTATAAATAGCAGGATACTTCAAAACCCCTAAAGCCGTTCTTCTCGACAGATCCAATCCATTTTTAGGTGTATATTCACCAAGTTTAGACAAAATTCTGAATGTCTGAGCATTACCTTCGAACCCACCGTAGTGGCGCATCATATAATTAAGCGCGATCTCCCCCCCATGACCAAATGGAGGGTGACCCAAGTCATGCGCTAGACAGATTGCCTCCATAAGATAAAATGATGGTAACCACTCAATGTAGTCTTGTTCCTTACCTAAATCACTGGTCCCCACCGTTATTAACTGTTCAACTAAGCCAGAACCGATCTGCGCCACCTCCATTGAATGTGTCAAACGCGTTCTGTAAAAGTCAGACTCACTTAATCCAAAGATTTGCGTTTTGGCTTGCAATCGACGAAATGAAGCTGAGTGAATCACCCTCGCTCGATCTCTTTGATAGACAATCCGAGCCGACCTTGAAGCTAAAGAGTTTTGATAGTCTGAATACCTTTGCGTCCACTGCTGAGTTTCAATTGAGTCCATAAGTTTTCCAAGCGCACCAAAATATATTTTGAAAGCCATTATCATACTTCATAGACATTGATTTTCCAGAGATTTGCTACTGCTGCGTGAATTGCTGCTTAAGCGGCCTGTAAACCTGATTTTTTAAAATCACTGACAAGTGCCCTTCTAGGCCATTAAAACTCAAGAGAATCGCAATACAATTTGCTTTCATTTAGGCCTACTATTCTGTTACTATTTTCTGATATTCATTCAGATTTAATAAGTAAAATAACGGTGGGTTAATTTTATGAACTATCTAGGGCTTTTTTTAAAGGTTATTGTCGGGATTGTCTTACTGTTTGTTATTACAATTGGAGTTATTCTCGCCACAGTTGACCCGAATGATTATCGCGATGAGATTACAACGGCTGTTAAAGACAATACCGGACGTGATTTTACCGTCCAAAACATGAACCTATCAATCTTCCCTAAACTGACCATTGATTTAGAATCCGCTAACTTTAGCAATGCCGAAGGGTTTAGCGACAACCCATTCATGCAAGTTGACAAAGTGCAAATCGGCGTGGCTATTTTGCCTTTGTTAAGCAAAGAACTAGAAGTGGATACTGTTACCCTCCACGGCCTACAACTTAGCCTCGAAAAAAATGCTGACGGCATTTCAAACTGGGACGATCTAACTCGCGGTGAAGAAACCAAAGATGAAACTGACAAGGCTGAACAAGACAGCAGAGATAACAAGCTTATCGGTTTGAACTTTGGCGGAATTGATATTCAAAATGGTTCTGTGCAATGGCATGACATGCAAAGCCAACAAAAAATCGACCTCAAAAACCTCAACTTGAACACGGGTGCCATCACATTTGGGCAATTCTTTAAGCTTGAGCTCTCCGCTGACGCCACAGTAAACCAACCAGAAATTGCCTCCAGCCTACTGGTTGAGCTTGAAGCTAAGTTAGAAGAATCTGGTGAAACAGCAATGCGCAACCTAAAAGTTGTCAGCACTGTCACAGGAAAATCTCTTCCTGTTCAGCAAGCCAATACCACTTTAACCCTCCCAGAATTTAATCTAGCAGACAACACCCTATCTTTACCGAAAATGACCATAGATTTTGATGTCAAAGGTGGAGCAGAGTTCCCATTAGAAACCATTAAGGGCCAGTTAGCGACGACCTCTCTATCAGGGAACTTAGAAAACCAGTCATTTACCCTAGAAAACCTCGCTCTCAACAGTGAGATGAGTGGCGAATCCATCCCCGGTGGTTCTGCAACCGTTAAAGTCGCTACGCCTGTAAAATTGGATCTCCAAGCTCAAACCGCCAGTCTCTCAGAGGTTGTTATTTCAGCAATGGACTTAAATGCAAAAGCAGCCCTTAATGCGACCAATATTGCCGAGGGAGCTAAAGTTAATGCCAACCTCGACCTTGCCCAAACCGATCTTAGAGCTTTATTAACTCACCTTAAAGTTACCTTGCCGGAGATGAGTGACAGTAAAACCCTAACCCAGTTTGCGGCACAGTTGAATTTAGCATTTGACCAAGCCACTGAAAAAGCAACTATTACTAACCTTAACGTCAAACTAGATGACAGCCTGCTTAAAGGCCAGGTAAGTATCGCCAATTTCAAAACACCTGCCATTCGCTACGACTTAGCACTTAATCAAATGAATGTGAATCGCTATCTACCGCCTAAAGAAGAGCAAACTCCAGCACCAGAAACTAAGCCCGCTCCAGAAACCGACATTGAACTACCGGTTGAAATGCTTAGAAAACTTGACGTTAAAGGTACTCTCAAAATAGGCAGTCTGCAGTTTGATAACCTTCAGCCTAAAAACATTCTGATGACACTTCAGGCCACAAAAGGCAATATTCAGGTGGCGCCTCTTCGTGCAGATATCTTCAAAACCAGAGTGAACTCTGAAGCTGGCTTGAATGTCCAAGGTAAAACCCCTAAATATAACGCTAAGCTCAATTCAGATAATGTCCCTGTTGGCGATGTCTTAAAAGCATTTGCTGACTTTGACAAACTCTCGGGTACGGGATCTGTCAAAGCTAATATCGAGACCTCTGGCAATAAAGTTTCCGACTTCAAAAAAGCGCTCAATGGCTCCGTATCTGCCAATTTGAAAAACGGAGCCGTCAAGGGCATTAATCTCGCGCAAATGATTCGAGATACCAAAGCTAAAATCTCAGGGGAAAAAGCCCAAAAATCGGATACGCCAGCACAAACCGACTTCAGCTCTTTAATTGGCAGTTTCACTATCAAAAACGGCCTGGTTAATACCGAGAAACTGACTGCACAGGCTCCGTTTATGAGAGTGAACGGATCAGGAACCGTAAATCTTGGCAATGACACTTTAAAGTACTTAGTTAAAACCAAAATTGTTGGCTCAGACAAAGGTCAGGGCGGCAAGGAACTCAAAGATTTAAATGGCTTAACTATCCCAGTTAAGCTTAAAGGGGCACTCACAGACCCCGACATTTCACTCGATTTAGGAGCGGTACTGGAACAAAAAACCAAAGCTGAACTTGAGAAGAAGAAAAAGAAAGTGGTTGAAGAGACCAAAAAGAAAGTTCAAGACCAGCTGAAAGACTCACTATTTAAAGGTTTGAAATTTTAATGGGCATTATTAAAACCGGCTTTTGTAAGTTACCAAAAAGTAACCACAACCTTAAATACAAAGCCATTTCTATTGCAGTGCTTTCCTCAACGCTGGTCGCCTGTGGCGGCGGAGGGGGCGGTGGCGGAACCATCTCGCTAAATATACAGGAAACGGTGATTCCAACTGATTATGACTTTGGAGAACCTGACTATAACCATGTAACCGCAGGTCTAACAATAACAGACAATACCACTGCTCAAACTCAGCCAACACAACCTGTCGATTTATCTGGCCACTCGATTAGCCCAGGCACTTACCGCCAGCAAACAGAAACTAATGTTTCTGCTGCTTGGGATGAGGGCTACAAAGGTGCCGGAATTACCGTGGGTGTCGTAGATGGCGGCGTCAACCCTGATCAATATGAATTTTATGATACCAACACCGGAGCGGCAAGCACAAGAATTGACTGGAACAATGCCCGAGGATTTGCCTCAGCAAATGGATCAGACATTGAAATAAATAGCGACTACGAAGACATTGACGTTAGTGAAGGCTATCACGGTTCCCATGTCGCCTCGATTCTGGGTGGACGGGAGTTTGGAGTCGCACCAGAAGTCACCATTCTGCCGGTTAATGTTTTCTTCAATAACGGTTTGGCTTATTCAACAGCGATTCATCGAGCAGTGGACTACGCCGCCCAATTCTCTAAAGTCGTTAATGCTTCAATCAGTGGGCAAGTAAATTATTCAACTATTGGCGGCGCCTCAAGCACGTTTAATGCTTACTTGACCACTTTAAAAAACAATGACGTGGCCTATGTCAGTGCTGCTGGCAATGGGGGCGATGACAATATCGGAGACCCGATAGGAGCCGATCACTTTAACAACCACGATACGGCGCAAAACCTATCCCTACAGACCGATATTTCAAATCAAGTTCTACATGTTATCGCCTTAAATAACTCCGGTTCAATTGCCAGCTTTTCTAATTATCCAGGTAGCTGTGACGATGTTGCCCCTGGCGCGGATGAAGAGTGTATCTTTACCACCATGGACGATATCCAAGGCAGCTTTATTTCTGCACCGGGGACTTCTATAAGTGCTGCAGACGGTGGCAGTATTGATGGAGATTCCGTAAAAAATGGAACCTCAATGGCTACCCCTGCAGTGAGTGGTGGGCTTGCAGTTCTGTTGTCGGCATGGAACCAGCTCACACCTAAGCAAGCCGTTTCTATTTTGAAACAGTCAGCTAACAATACAGGGCTCTATAGTGACCGTGCTACTTATGGTGTAGGCTTAATGGACTTACAAGCTGCACTTCAACCGCTGGGAGATTTACAGTCTAGCTCATCCTCTTCCTCTTCAACCTCACACCCTCTTGGTTCATCCAGTGTAGAGGTCTCTTCGGAACTAGGTGGATTGAGTGAAGTGACGGCTTTGAGCTCTGTTGCCTATTTCGATGACTATGATCGCGATTTTGCAGTGGATGTCTCTTCAATGATTGAAGTCAAAAAACAAGCTGTTGAATGGAATGGTTTTTGGTCAAACCAACACCAAATCCAGCGTGTACATGAAACCAAAGACTACAAGCTAAGGCTGTCCCTTAACCCAAATAGCAAAAATGGTTTTGACACCCTATCTTTAACCACTAAAAACCAAACCATTCATTTTGCAAACAATAGTTCAAACCAGTTCTATAACCAGCAATTTGTGCCCAATATCAACAAGTTTGTCGACACTCGCAATGTGAAAACTTTCGGCCCCTCTCTTGGTATTTCACAGAATTACTCTGATACGGTCAGTTTTCATTACAGCCATCAAAGCGACCTAAATACCTTTAACACCAATGACTCAAGTCTGACAGACCGTAAACAACACTCTCAAACCGTTGGACTTTCTGTCAACCTAACTGATCATTTCCGTTTAGGGCTGTCTACCAATATACTTCAGCAAGACAACCAAGCCCTGAATAGCTCTGGATCGGGTACCTTATCCTTTGGTGATCAAAATACCAGCCAGTATCAAGCTTTAAACTTAAGCTACTTAAGTGGCCAGTCCAGCCTATTTGCACAACTTAAAAACGGAGTTATGACAGACTACGCTGCCAGCTCTGGTAGTTATGTGGACATTAAAGATGCCCGTTACGCCGAATTAAGACTCGGCATGACACAAAACCTTTCTGCACAAAAAGCGTGGGGAGTTCAAGCCTTTAACAATCATTCATTGATGGACAGCACTATTGCCCTCAACCTTCCAGTCGGTTTAACCGCAAATGGAGACGTTGAATATAATCGTGTTTCTTATCAGCACAAAGGCTCAATTGCGCCAGACAGCTATGAACTGTTCTATCAATCCGCATTAAACAAAAACAGTCGCTATCAGTTCAATGCCATCAAAACCCCAGATGATTTTGGATTGGGGCTCTATTTAACTTCAGAGTTTTAAACCTTCTGGTTTAACTAAAACAAGGCTTACTCGAAAAAAGTAAGCCTAACGGGCCAGTCATTTAAAAACTCTCCCTTCCCTTTTCTTTTCTTAACGAGAATAGCTTGGGCAACCTCAATAGTAACCATAATAGAATCAGTAATTTAATCGCTTAAGAATTCAACTTGTTATAATGGACTGATGCATAGATATTTAAAATTAAAAATGCACCAAATCGGTCGAGCCACTAAACGCTCTGTTTTTTTGAACAAGTATTTTCCCAAGTTCAAGGACAGCATCTACTGGGTGGGCGACCGAAAATCCTTTGCCAGAGCAGGATTTATTGGGTCATTCTGCATGATGTTACCGGTGCCCTTCCAAATGGTACTTGGCTCAGTATTCGCCTATTACTTAAGAGCAAACATTCCGCTTGCTACAGCGCTGGCTTGGGTAACCAATCCCCTGACCATGTGGCCAATTTGGTATGGCGGCTATGTCTTTGGAACCTGGATACTCGCTACCCCTGACCTGCACGAAGCCTCAGCGCATATCGCTATCGGTTCTCAACTCTGGTTTGATGAAGTCTTCCCACTAATTTGGAAGCCGTTTTACATCGGAAACATGTTGCTAGGTGTGATTATCGGAATGACGCTATATACCCTAATTTCTCATTTTCGCTGGTCAGCAATCGTCAGCTTTATAAAACGAACTTTGGTTCGCAGTTAACCTCAGATAAATGGATGCTCAAGCCCAGCAGCTCATCGATTTTTGGTTTTCAAAAACTGTCCAACCACACTGGTTCAATTCCACTCCTGAATTGGACCAACAAATTCTCAAGGACTATGGCTCTCTGTGGGAAAAAGGCCTTCAAGGTAAACTCAATCACTGGTTAGAAACGCCAGAAGACAGCCTTGCCCTACTCATTCTGCTCGATCAACTGCCGCTCAATTATGTTCCGCAATCAAGCCAAAAGCTTTGCCACAGAACAAATGGCAATCGACGCTGCTAAACAAGTCATTGAAAAAGGCTATGACCAAGCCATTCCCTTATCTCAAAGAGCCTTTATCTATATGCCGCTGATGCACAGCGAAAATATTGCAGACCAAAATCTCTGCGTTGAGCTGTTTAAAAAAGCTGGGTTGG
>CAZJPO010000051.1:0-12627 GCA_964547865.1 uncultured Thiosulfatimonas sp. | reverse complement strand
AGGTGAATCAAGAAAAACACCAGTGTCCCGACTATCCAGGAGACAAAAACAACCGAACCGAGCAACCTTAACAGATAAGAGATCAAGCTTTTATCTCCACAGGTGTATAGACAGGTATCATTTCATATAACTCTACTAAATCTTTATTGCGCATTCTAATACAACCGTGAGAGGCAGCAACCCCCATTGGCTCGCTATCCGGTGTGCCGTGAATATAGATATAGCGTTGCATAGTATCAACATTGCCTAAACGATTTTTCCTCAACTCAGTTCCCGACAGCCACAAAATTCGGCTTAAAATCCAATCGCGATTGGGTTGATCTTTTGCCAACTCAGATGAATAAATTTCTCCAGTAGGACGACGGCCAATAAAAACACTATTCACGGGTTGGTCATATCCTATTTTGGCTCGAATAATATGTTTGCCAATAGGCGTTTTTCCAGAACCTTTTTCACAGCCCACCCCGGCAACGCCACTGCTAATGGAATAAGAACCCACCAGTTCGGCATCTCGATAAACATCAAGTTGCTGCTTGCTAAGAGAGATATCTATTTCAAACAACTATACATTCCAATCTAGATTAACTGACGACACTATAATGTTGATATTTAAGCCTTTACCACCTTAACAAGACTGTCTAGCCTGCCATCCGAATAAAGCTGATAACCACTGACATTTTTTCTAAAAACGGCATATTGATTTTCATACCACAACGGCATTGTCGCTAAGTCTTGCTGGAGTTTTCGCTGCAGTTTTTTGTATAGTTCAGCCTGAGTTTCAACCGCCTCGGTTTTGCCAGCAAGCTCGATAATTCGATCAACTTCAGCATTGCGATATCGACCACGATTAGCCCCGTTTGGGGGGATTGATTTAGAATCAAAAACATACTGAAAAATATCCGGACTTTTTACGCCCACCCAAGCCAAACTGTACAGCTGAAAACGCCCCTTCTTAATGTCGTTATAGAAAGTTCCCCAGTCGTAACTTTGAATATTGAGTTTAATACCGATATTCTTTAACTGGGACTGATAGATTGTTGCGAGCCTAATTCGAGTTGGATCATTAGACGTTTTGTAACTCAACTCTATTTGCGGATAGCCTTCACGATCTCGAACAATTAAGCCCTCAGGGAAAGAATTTAAATCTAACTCTTTTAATAGTGCCTTGGCTTTTTGGGGGTTGTATTCATATTCAGGCATATCTTTGACACCCGACCAGTGTTCAGGGACAAACAAGCCACCCGCTAATCGCGCCTGTCCAGCAAACAATGCATCAATAACTGCCTGACGCTCGATGCCGTGAGCAATAGCCTGACGTAGCTGCGGTTGGGCAAGTAGTGGATCTTCAAAATTAAAACCAATATAGCCAAAATTTGTACCATCATGCCAGCGAACCGATAACTCCTCTTGCCTAGAACAATACTGCACCAACTCGGGCGATAAATCGTTCTGGGTAATATCCAACTCGCCCTTTTGTAGCTTAAGTACCCGAACGGTTGCATCTTTTACAGGAATAAAATGTAATTGAACTCGGTCATGCTTGCGCTCTAGCACCAGCTTTTGTTCTGAGAGAGAGACAAATTTACAGTCACCAGAACCGACTGGTTGCTCGTGAAAAGGATGTTTTTTCTCGACCAAATCCTTTGGCAAAATCCCAATCACTAAACGACCAACAAACAAGGCATCGGCTTTGCTCAGGTTAAATTGAACGCGCTTAGAGTCAACCGCTTCTACAGATCGGATTCCCTTTAAAGAGCCTCGGTGCGGTGAACCAAATGATCTATCGAGAATACTACGATAAGTCGCCACCACATCTTCAGCCGTTAACAGGCGGCCATCATCAAAATAAGTAGGTTTATCGAGTGTAAAAAGATAAGTTGTTGGGCTGAGTTGCTGCCACGAAGCAATATCCGGTACCGCCTGAAACTGCTCATCAAAATCGATTAGCTGACGATAGATTAAACGATTAATCCGACTAGACAGTGCATCTGTTGCTTTGCGGGGATCGAGCATGCGGGGGCGACTGGTCACCCCAACCAGAATAGAACGACTATCGCTTTTGTTTTGACAGGCAGTCAGCAAGGATACCGAGCTTAGGCCTGCTATGCTAGTAATCAGATTGGAACAGAGCTTTCTTCTTGAAAGAGCCTTTGGCATAGTTTTTAAGCTGACTTGAGAACTGACTTAAACAGCCGGGGCTTGCAAAAGCGCTTCAAACTGAAGAATATCATCAACCGTTAGATCTCCAATACTGGCTTCAAGCTTTAACTTATTAATAACCTGATTATGCACAGCCTCAATCAAATCTTTTTGTGCTTGAGTTTGGTTAGTTCTGGCGGTTAAAACTTCCAACATGCTTTTCAAACCCACCCGATAACCCTCTTCTGCTGACTCTAAAAAGGCATCGTTAGACTTAACGGCCTCTTGGAGCGCCTTAACCAGCTTTTCGCCCTGTTTTAGATTTCGAATCCGAGTTCTAACTTCCAATAAAGCCGTCTGTTTGCTATCTCTTAAACTCTCCTGAGCTGCGATACTCTGCTGTTTTGAAGCAGTGACTTCCGAACTGGTTCGACCTCCAGAATAGAGCGGCATAGACAGGCTGACACCGTAGCTTCTTGACGTTGAATCTGTGAAGCTTGCACCTGATTCTATGTTCGAGTAATCCGTGTCTTTATATTGAGCCTGAAAAGAGACGGTAGGTAAGTGCCCCGACTTTTTAACGGAAATCTCTTCTGTTGCCTGGTTTAAAGCAGAGATCGCCTGTAAAACAGCTAAATTGTCCGTTTCGGCTTTCGCTTCAAGCTTAACCACATCTCCCTGCATGGCAGGCAAGGGGGTATTGACCAACATTTCTTTTAAACCGTGAGACTTTATGCTCGACAAAGGTTTACCAGTCAAATTAGCGAGGGTTTCCATCGCAATATCCAATTGGTTTTCTGTACTAATTGTCTGAGACTTGGAAAGGTCATAGTTTGATTTAGCCTCTAGCACATCAACTTTACTCGACAGCCCCAAGTCCGCAGACGCCTTGGCGGTTTCATACTGCGTGAGGTCGGCTTGCTCTTTATCTTTAGATAATTCAAGACTTTTTCGAGCTAACAACACATCAAAATAACTCTGCGCGACGCGTAAAATCAAATCTTGTTCAGCTTGCTTTAAGGCAAGATTTGCAGACTCATCCAGATATTTAGCTTGGTCGTAGCGAGACCAGTTAGCTTGATCATAGATCGATTGAGTTAAGGTCAGGGAGTATTCAGTCGCCGTATTATCTGCAACATCATTATTACTGTCAGTAATAAAGCGGCTACCTCCAGCGTTCAGTTGCGGCAACAAAGAGCTTCTGGCAATATTAATCTGTTCGCGATCAGCCACATAGTTCGCCTTGGCCTGCGCAATTTTGGCATCAAAAGAGAGTGCCATCTGGTAGACGTCACGTAAACCATAACTCGCTGAAAAAGCATTGAAACTCAAAAGTACGCCGCCAGCCGACAACAGTACGCGATTGATAGAATTTAGGGGGAACTGATTAGTTTTTTTCATCACTTGTCCATGAATTAAACGGTTTTTTACTTAGGCTAATATTATAGAACCTGACCTCTTCTGTCACTTCTCTTCCTGCCCACAATGGAATTTCTACCTGCTCATCTTCAGACTGCATTTCAACTTCTGCAACAACCAAACCTGCGTTATCGCCATGAAACTCATCTATCTCCCATACATGCCCACCTACCTTGACCAGGTATCGATCCTTTTCAATCACTGGGCCAACGCAGAGAGAAGAAAGCATTTTCCGACCTTCAGCATAAGGTATTTCATATTCATATTCATCCCTGCTCAAGCCTATTTCAAGGCTCTTAATATTCATATTAGCCCTATCGCCCTCAAGGCGGACTCGAACAGAACTTTTACTGCTCTGATCAAAAATATCGTTTAGATAGCCCTGCGCAAAATGGGTTTTCTGATATGAATCTTTTTTCCAGTCATCACTTTTTAATAAAAATTTACGCTCAATCTCTCTCGCCATTACTCACTAACCTTGATAAAAACGCTATGAATTATAAACACCGGTTGAAAGATAGCGATCACCGCGATCACAGACAATAGTGACGATGACCGCGTTTTCAACTTCAGCTGCTAACTGTAATGCTGCCGCCATCGCCCCACCTGAAGAAACGCCGCCAAAGATACCCTCTTTAACCGCTAACTGACGCATCGTCTGCTCTGCTCTTGGTTGTGACATGTCTATCGTTCGATCAACCCGTGTTGACTCATAAATCTTTGGCATATATTCTTTTGGCCAGCGACGAATCCCCGGAATGGCGGCGCCATCCTCTGGCTGGACTCCGACAATTTGCACATCCGCATTCTGCTCTTTCAAATACATTGAAGTGCCCATAATGGTTCCTGTGGTACCCATTGCGCTAACAAAGTGCGTCACGCTTCCCTTGGTATCACGCCAAATCTCAGGCCCTGTAGAGTGGTAGTGTGACAAAGGGTTGTCCGGATTTGAAAACTGGTCAAGTACAATACCCTCCCCATTTGACTGCATTTTTTGCGCCAAATCACGAGCCCCTTCCATCCCTTGATCAACAGAAACGCCAATTAACTCTGCCCCATAGGCCGCCATTGAAGCTTTGCGCTCCATGCTCATATTGTCCGGCATAATCAACTTCATCTTGTAGCCCATCATCGCCGCTGCCATTGCCAGGGCAATTCCAGTATTGCCACTGGTGGCTTCAATTAGGGTATCGCCAGGTTTGATATCACCACGTAATTCCGCCTGTTTGATCATGTTAATTGCAGGGCGGTCTTTGACAGAACCCGCAGGATTATTACCTTCAAGTTTAGCGAGGACAACACTGTTTGTATTGGGGTCAACTATTCGCTGAATTTGAACCAGGGGTGTATTACCAACAAAGTCCATGAGTGATTTATATTGCATTTTTAATCCTAAAAACTTAGTGTCGGCCACTTACATTGTTGAAACAAAAAGTCCCGCTGCAATTAAGACCGGCGTAATGAGATTAATTATGACATTCATTGCCAGTACAGGCAGCATTTTATCACTATCACCATAGCTTATTTGCAAGTCTCTCATCATAGGGAAAACCACTAACAGCGCCAACATGCCGAGCCATGCGTAACTAGGTAAATCAAATATTAAAACGGCTAGGGCAAGCACGCCAAAAGCGAGCAAGTTAAAGGCGGCAAAGATCTGCAAACCATTTTCCAACCCTAGGTGCATCAAGATATTGTATCGCCCCACTTTTTTATCGGCTTCCAAGTCCGGAATTTGGTTGAGTAGAAGTAAATTGTTGACCAAAAAGAACGGGACCAAAGACAAAACGATCACCAACTCAGACACTGTGCCTGTCAAGACGTAGTAAGAACCTATTACCATTAGAGGTCCAAATGCCAGTCCTGGAGCAATGAGGCATAGCCAGGGCATACGTGTAATAAATTTGGTGTAGAAAACGATCATCGCAATGCCCACTAAACCAATAATCGCGATAGGCCAACCACTGTGTTCAATCAGTAATAAGCCAACGACTGCGAGTCCAACCATAACAACCTGAAAGGCCAATCTGACTGCCTTAACAGATTCGGGATCATTAACCAGAGCCCCGCTACCACCGCTGAAAGGGGTTCTTTGTGTAATCAGGTCAAGACCTGAGTTAAAATCTTGGTACTCATTGAGCATATTCACAGCGGCATGGGCAAGAATTGCCCCTATGGTCACTAAAGAAAAAAGCATCCACGACCACTGAGCCCCTTGATATATAGAAACAGAGCTTCCCAAAAGAACAACCGACAAGCTCAGAATCAAAAAATTAGGTCTCGCCGTCATTAAAACTGTGTACATAGCACGCAAGTTATCAACCCACCCTACTTTAGATATTTAAGAACAAAATCAAATACTCAGCCATTCTACTGGAAAATCTGGCTTAAAACACAACACTTAAGCTCTATTTCAAGCATGTTTTTGAACGATCAAAAACGGACGCCAAAGCGCCCGCATCTGGCAAGGTTTATGCTTATTTATCTAAAATTAATTGACTTCAAAATAACAGGTGTATCAATGTTGGCTAACTACTCTTTAAAAACAAAATTACTATTAATCTCTTCTTCACTGGGCGTGGTGATTTCGATCTTACTAGGAGTCGTTATTTACAACACCACTGTAGCCCCTGTTAAGGGGCAGGTTTCTGACCGTGTCATAACCGATATGGAAGAGTTTATTCAAGCTCAAATCAATCTAAAAATCCAGGGGGGAATCCTCGGTTCCTCTGCCCTATCTATTCAACCGAGGATGGCTGAAGCACTTGAAATTGAAGATCGTGAAGAGCTGCTTGATGCATTTGCAGGAATTATCGATCAATTTAAAAACCAAACAAACTACAAAAACATCCAGACACAACTTATTACCGCGGATGGTCGTGCTTTAATAAAGTCTTGGGATATCGACAGCTACGGACAGGACCTATCTTCAAATCCACTAATTCAGCGCTCAATTAAAGACAAACAAGCCTTTGGCTCTCTTGCCATTGGCGCAAGAGGTATTTCGATTATTGCTATCTCGCCTGTCATTCAAGATGGTGAAATGCTGGGAATGATCTCGATGATTCAAGGGCTAGCCTCAGTTAGAAAGACTTTTACTAAACAAAAGCAAGGCCAGTGGGTTCTTTTAGTTAATAGAGACTATGTCAAACAACGTTACGGTGAAATGCCAGTCATTGAAAAAAACACACCCATTGGTGAGAAATACATTATTGCTAATGACAGATGGTTCCCAAAAGAGTCCATTGAGATCACAAAGTCAGCGTTTAAAGCCCCGCAAGACAATGAACGCCATGTCTATCTAAAAGATGGCAAAGTACTCATTGACCTTCCGGCTTATGACGAAGAGAACAAAATCTTTGGACGCCACCTATTCATTATGGAAGAAGCTACCTACTTAGAACCTATTGAAGCTGCTCAAAATGCAGCAATCGTTTCTCTTGGTGGTATTGTCGCAACGATCTTCCTACTCACTCTAATTTTGGTTGTCATCATTAACCAAATCGTTATTGCACCGCTTCGCAAAGTCCAAGACTCTACCGCCGCAATTCTTTCTTCCGGTGATTTTTCAATTCGAAATGAGGTTAAATCGAGTGATGAAGTTGGCTCCACGGCTGAGGCAATTAACAAACTATTAGAAAAGATCAGTACCGCCCTTAATGAAGCCAATACAACCGTAAAAGCCATTGCTGAGGGCGATTTTTCGAACCGAATTACTGGCGATTACCACGGCGATCTAAAAGCGTTAAAACAAGGGATAAACGACAGTACGACCAACATCTCCTCTGTCATGAACAAAATTTCTAAAGCCATGGCTGAAATGAGAAGCGGTAACTATGCGTTTGAAATAGACCACTCTGCCAAGGGACATTACCAGGCTATTCTTGCTGACGCACAGCAAGCAATGGCCACAACCCATAAAGTTATTACAGAAATCAATCAGGTCATGCTTGCCATGCAAAATGGTGATTTCCATACCAGAGTAGACATTGAAGCTCATGGCGACTTAGGTGTGTTGAAATCTCGAATCAATGATTCTATGCAATCTCTCAACAGCGCAATCGAAGAGATTTCAAAAGTTATACTTGCACAGAGCTCAGGGGATTTAACAACCAGCATTAACAATGAATATCAAGGCGACCTATTGGCGCTCAAAAATGCAGTTAACCAGTCCATTGAAAAACTATCATCTACTGTGGCGCAGTCAATGCAGTCTGCACATGTTGTCAGCGAGGAAGCCAACATGCTTTCTGTGGGAGCTGATGAATTAAATAATCGACTTCAACAACAAGCTGCTGCCATTGAACAGACCTCTGCAACCATGGAAGAGATGAATGCAGCCGTTCAAAACAACACTGAAAGTGCCAATCAAGCGGCACAGGTTGTCAACAAAGTACAGACAGAATCTATCCAAGCTGGCGAAGTGATGAATAAAACCATTGAAGCGATGGGAAGCATCCAGTCCTCAAGCCATGAAATTGCGGAAATTGTCTCTCTCATTGATGGCATTGCATTCCAAACCAATCTTTTGGCCCTAAATGCCGCAGTAGAAGCTGCTAGAGCGGGAGAACATGGGAGAGGCTTTGCCGTTGTTGCCGGTGAAGTACGTGCCTTAGCTCAAAAATCAGCCGATGCCGCTAAAGACATTAAACAGCTAATTGATTCTAGCGTACAAAGAATTGATCAAGGAACACAACTGGCCAGTGACTCTGGAGAAGTCATCAATGAAATCACTCGTTCAATCGACGATGTGACTGCCATGATTCAACAGATCAATAATGCATCTCTAGAACAAGCAGAAGGTATCAGCCAGGTTCACCAAGCAATTAGCGATATTGACTCTGCAACGCAAGAAAATGCATCATTGGTTGAAAAGACCTCCTCTTCTGCCAACAGCATGAGTGATCAAGCGACTAGCCTTAATGAAAACATGTCCTTCTTCAAAACCAACCAAGTTATAGCTGCCGCGCCTAAAAAACAGGTTCACAACAAGCCAAAGACAGTGTCAGGTGAAAATAATAAACCTCAAATAAGTAAGCCTGCGGCCCCTGCTCCAACCACAAAAGCAGCGCCAGAAAAACCGATACAAAAGGTAACAGAAGACAAACCGCCTAAAGCAACAACCGAAACGGTTAAAAAAACATCAGAGCCTCACTCAGGCAGTGATGATGAATGGGAAGATTTTTAAATCAGTAACGCCCAAGTGAGTATCTAATTTAAATAAATAATAAAAAAGCCCTTTTCAGGGCTTTTTTATTAATGACTTCTTTCAAAAAACGCTATCTCTATGAGCTATAGTCATCTATTCGTTTAAACCAGCCTTTCAACCAACGTTGTTCTGCTCTATGCTTAGGTGCATTTTCTACTCTCAATTTCAAACGTTTTTTAGCGGCGAATATAAATGACTCTAGTATTAATTGATCACTCGATTTGACAATATTAGGGTTCAAAAGAAGAACCTCCTTAAGTACTGAGATTAGCCCCCATTGCTGACCTTGATACTCTTCACTTTGATTGCCTATCCCTTTAAAGTTAGTGTAGTCAATCAGTGCAAAACGCCCCTCTTTAAACACCAACAACCTGTTAATCAATTTGATCAATTCTTTTTTATGGCTTTTATCTTCGCGCATCTCCAAATGGGTACTTAGCCTTTCAATAAATTGCTCGACGATAAACATTACCTGAAAATGCTGCGTCCCGAGTAACCAGTTTTGCAGCTGTTGATAATCCATTGTTTTTCGAGCTTGCAGCATTAATTTTTTACTCGACCAAGGTGCATTCAAAGGCTTTTGTTCAAGTATGGATACAGGTGTTTTATCGTGCTGTTGAACATATAAAACCATTTGAGGAAAGGTTTCATGAAATGGCCCCTTATAGCCTTTGGGATACCATATAAAGTGGCCTATGCCCAAAGAGGGAAATTCCTCTCCGACACCCCAATGAATTAAATTTTCAGGTTTTGATGCACACTCATTTTGATAGATTTTTGAACCGATCCATTTCATCTCTTCTATATCGGGTGGATGAATATTTAAAGTGGGTGTATCACTATAAGCAGGAAAACAGGAGAGCCCTGTTATCAGATAGACAAATAAAAAACGCCACCTTCTCAATTCAGTTGAAAAAGACATGGCGTTCATTTTGTTTGACGAATTAATCTTTGGGTTAAACTTTTAATTAATCATTTAACTGGGTCGCCATATAGCCATCCATATGTTTTATCATGCCGCCATACATCATTGGCAGCTCCGGTACGACTGAGTTTTGCACACAATCTAAAGCCAGCAAGCTATCTGACCATTTTGATAACTTTGGCGCATCAGATAGCATATCGATACCTGTGTGCATTTTAAGAAAGCTCATGCGCATAAGCATCGGAGCATAAGCCGCATCAATCATATTAAACTCACTGCCATTGAAATACTCTCCACCAGAATGTACCGCTTCAAGCTGTTGTAGTTTTTTTAGAGCAATTTGACGTTTTTCATTTGAAGTCACTTCATCACTGGTAACCATGCCATGCATAGCCATAATAATGTCACCACCAAAACTGATCCAGGCGCGGTTTTTTGCCTTTACCAACAAGTCCGTTGGTTGCAGTGACGGTGGTGTCACTTCATCGACATACTCTTGAATAACAGACGACTCAAACAGTACATCATCACCAACTTTCAATACCGGAACTTGCCCTAGCGGAGAAATCTCTTTGAACCAATCCGGTTGGTCATTTAAGTCAATGTACGTTACGTCAAAATCAACATTTTTCTGTTTTAAAACAATCACCGCTCTTTGCACAAAAGGACAAAGTTTAAAACTAATTAACTCTAATTTATTTGACATCGAATTTAACCTTTTATAAATGAATAGTTATCTAGCCATAATACCTTTTGAAATCAACTTGTAAAGGCGTTTCATTAAAAAAATAGAATCGTAAAAAAGGTACAATTACATAGGCGAACACAGAAAAAATTAGGTAGGGCAATTTAAATGTTTTTTCCATATATAAAAGATATTGCATCAAAAGATGTGACTTCAATCGACATTGACGAGAATATTGGCACTGCCATCAAGTTGATGATCGAAACAGATCATCGTGCATTAGTTGTCAAGGATGGACATTTTAATCATATTATTCTAGCTCAGGATATTCTGATGGAGGATCATACTCAGCTTGATTTGAACATGCCTTTACGTAAAGCAACCATTCATAGGCTGCCTAAAATTAATTAAAGAGAGCAACATTCTTGAAGCGATTCATTTCTTGCAAGAATCTGTTGAATACATTGCCGCTGTCGATGACAACAACCGTGTTTTTGGTATCATCAGCCACCGTGATTTAATGAACGCCACCGATCCAGAAATCCTGATGGAAAATTACTCAATTGGCGAAATTATCAAAAGCCAAAAAAATGATATATGGGTAACACCAAACGAAAAAACGTCTTCCGTAATCGAGCAAATGAAGCAGCATAATAAGGATTGTGCAACGATTATTGATAAGGGTGAACCTAGGGGTATCTTTACGATTAAAGATGTATTAACAATCTACAAAACCCATACAGGTTCCAACACACTTATTTCTGAAGTCATGACCACACCAATACAAAGTGTCAAAGCGAGTACCTCAATCAAAGAAGCCATCGATTTTATAAAAAACAAACCATTTAAGCGTCTGGTGGTTGTTAATGACGAAAACAGAATGGTCGGAATGGGCTTACAAAAAGAGTTAATCACTCTGGCCTATAGCCACTGGGCATCGCTCATGAAGCAACACCATAAAGAGTTAATGGAATTAAACAACTTACTCTCTGAACAAGCTGATCGCTATAGATATTTAGCGGCAATTGACCCTCTTACCAGCCTATTCAATCGCTACAAATTCATAGAGCTATTTACAACTGAAATGCATGCCATGGAACTGCGTGAACAGCCTATGTCTATGCTGATGTTAGATATTGATCACTTCAAACAGATCAATGATAACTATGGTCACAATATTGGTGATGATATTTTAGTTGGTGTTGCAGACTTACTTAAAAATGAAGTTCGCAATATTGATATCGTTAGTCGCTGGGGTGGTGAAGAGTTTATTATCCTTCTGCCAACAGCCAAGATCGAACAAGGTCAGGCAATTGCAGAAAAAATTCGTAGAAATATTGCCAATAAAGCGTTCACCTTTGATATTAAGATCACCATGAGCATCGGTGTTCATCAGGTCAATAAAGAAGAAGCCTTAGAGGAATCTATATCCAACACTCTACAGTGCAAAACTCAATGGCAGAAACTGCATTGCAACTTATGTAGAGTAAATTCAGAAGAGTAAATTCAGCAGAACGGTACTAAATCTTATCGCTCTCTACGAGTTCAACAAATTTAGCGTATAAAGTATCCTGATCCTCAACTCGCTCAGGATCGGTAATAATACAATCTAGAGGGCAAACACTGATACAGGTCGGAGTATCGTAAAAACCAACACACTCGGTACAGAGATCCGGGTTAATTTCATAGATCTTTGAACCAAATGTGATTGCTTTATTCGGACACTCTGGCTCACACATATCACAATTAATGCAGCCTTTGACTATCTTAAGCGCCATCTTTCAAACCAACGTCTAAATTAAGCAAACTGTGCTTAAGCTTGTTTTCTGGTTTTAGCCACTTCGCGATTAACCGCGTCTTTGGCATCTTGCTGCTGTTTAGCTTTCTTGGCTGCGGCATCACGCTTAACATCGCCACCCCAAGCCTCATTGCGCATAACAAGGCAATACAGCAGAGTTTCTTTATCGATGTCTTTAAACGGATTAGGAATACGCACTACCCAGCCAGAACCCTTGGCACAATCCACAACTTCATCGTGATGGGTTTGCATATGATCAAGAACAATTGAGACATTACCCGCTGGACTCATAATCTCAATAGAATCACCCACACAGAACTTGTTCTTAACATCAATTTCCAGCATAGAACGACCATCGCGCTCAACCACATCAACGACTTCCCCAACAAAACGTTGGCGTTCAGATTTAGAAACACCGTATTCATAGTTTTGATATTCAGAGTGAACGTGAC
>CAZJPO010000050.1:0-12676 GCA_964547865.1 uncultured Thiosulfatimonas sp. | reverse complement strand
AAAAAGATTTAGTGCAAAACTCTATTGATTCATGATTTTTTAAACGCTAAAGAAATACAGCTTTAGGCAGGCTATTTAAGAGAAGGCATAAAGAAAATTCAGGCTTTAACTATTGTCGCCTCTGGAAGTGTCACCTCAACCTGTTTGGCTATGAAGTCTAGGCGACAATAGATGTAAAGCTTATAGAAGCTGGTGAGGGGTAAAATCATAGGTTTTAACCTACTGATCTAAGATGGTAAGTTAAATAGGTTTAACGACAACCATAATGAGAATCACGATCGTAAAAACCAACGGGATTTCATTGGCCCATCGATAGTAAACGCCACTGTGATCCAAATGCCCTTCTTGCATCTCTTTCATGCGCGCTTTGGTCCACATGTGGTAAGCCAAAAGAAAAATAACAAACAGAATTTTAACGTGAAGCCAGCCCATGCCCTTAACCAAAGGGTAATATGCTAACCACAACCAAATACCTGTCCCAACAGCGAGCATCATCATAAGCGTCATAAACCCATAAAGTTTTTTAGCCATAATCGCAAGCCGGGTGACATCCTGGCCTGCTTCCTTGCCTTCTACATAATGTACAAAGATTCTGGGTAAGTAAAAAATACCTGCCATCCAAGACATAACAAAAAGGATATGAAAAGTTTTAATCCACAACACGGTTCGACTCCATTTTCTATTGCCCCTCTATAATGGGTCAAGTCATCGACTATCTCTTTGTGAAAAAACCTATTTATAGATTTATTTCATCAAAAAATAATACGCTAAAAATTGCTCAATGACCCTGTGAGTATTTTCGAATACTATCTCTGCTTTTTGGGGGCTCTTAATCTTACTTTGTAGTCACTATAATAACGTTTTCTTTGATCACTATTTTTATTATTAAAATGACCACGCTGTAAAGCGATAATTCCCATACCAACAAGGTGAATATAGATGGTTTTAGGTTTCATAATTTCTCCAAGAGAAAAAGTGCATAAACCAATTTGAAACGTTATGATAAAGCCTTGAATTTATCAATCCGTAGCATCATTACGAATTGAATCATTACATAAATAGATCAGGAACCATCGATGACAATCCAAAATGACAAAGTTGCTCTTATTGAATACGTACTTACCAATGAACATGGCGAACAAATTGATGCCTCTAATGGCCAGCCTCTCGCTTACCTTCATGGGCACCACAACTTAATTCCTGGCCTAGAATCTAAACTCGAAGGCAAATCTGTCGGTGATAAATTTACAGCAAACATCGAAGCTGATAAAGCCTACGGTGAGCGCGATGAAGCTCTGGTACAGACCGTTCCAAACAGTATGTTCCAAGGTGTAGAAGACCTCGAAGTAGGCATGCGATTTGAAGCCCAGTCAGAACAAGGAATGCACTCGGTTGAGATTACCAATATCGAAGGCGATCAAGTCACCGTTGACGGCAACCACCCTCTAGCCGGTATGTCACTCACCTTTGAAGTGGAAATTATGGATATTAGAGAAGCAACAGCGGAAGAACTAGATCACGGACATGCACACGGCGATGGCGGTGTTCAACACTAAACCATTAAAATTTAGAGTGATTGGCTCTTTCCAAAACCTAGGGTTTTACTATGGAAAAAAAACTTCAGTTCTATATAGATTTTTTTAATAAAACCTTGAACTTGCCAGGCATTGCTTGGTGGGTGATTGATTTTGAGGAAGATCCTAATCATTTTTATTGTAACGAAAACATGGTCAAGTCCTTCTATCTTGACCCTGAGCTTGAAAAACACAGTATTGAGCTAACCTGTCCTATAACTGGTGACTACAACAAACAGATCGCCGAGGCTGACCAAGAAATTGCCGAAAAAATTTTCAGTGATTACAATCTGATGATTGAGGGCAAAAAAGAAACCTATAACAATCGCTTTCCGTTCTATTGTCGAGAAACGCAGAAAACCCATTACTTCAGTAACCGTGCTAAAGTTCTAGAAGCGTGCCCAAATGGCACTCCCCGCATCATTTATGGCATCATTGAAGATGTCACTATTGAAACTAAAAAAACCGCTGCATTAGAACGGCTTTCAGAAAGAGACCCTTTAACCGGGCTCTATAACCGAATCAAACTAGATGACTTTATCTACCGAGAAATTGAGCGTTTTAAACGCCATCAAACCCCTCTTTCCGTTCTCTTCATTGATCTTGATGACTTTAAAGAGGTAAATGATACTTATGGTCACCAGTCTGGAGATCTTATTCTTATTCAGATGGCGGATATTTTTGAAAAACTGACCCGTGATAACGACATTGTTGGGCGCTGGGGTGGAGAGGAGTTTATGATTATCTGCCCTCACACCAGTATTTCTCGCGCCAAAACCGTATCTGAAAACATGTTAGTGGCGGTTGAAGAACATGACTTCAAACGTCCGCCTAAAATCAGTATCAGTATCGGTTTGACTGAATTTGAAACAACCGACAGTCTAGAACAGTTCATCAAGCGAGCTGATTTAGCCCTCTATGAATCAAAGAATAATGGAAAGGGTCAAGTTACTATTCTTTAGTGACTTGGAATCGAAAAAGGCTATACCTCATCTTTGGCTAGACCTTTAGCCATCTCGAGGTTAGAAGGTTCTAGGGCTTATCAATCAAGTAGTCTTCATAGTCAATGCCTTGATAGTCAACCACCACTGGAATAGACCTTAAACCAACATAAGCATTTTTGAGGGAGTCCTTCTGTCCAGACACCAACGGATGCCAGCTTGCTAAGCCCTGGCCACGGTAGACCATCCTGTAGGCACAAGTATCTGGCAACCAATCAAAATCAGCAACCCGATCCAAAGTCAGCTGAACGCATGCCGGAACATTCTCGCTTCTATTAGGATAGTCGCTACACTCTCCCGTATTTAGATCCGAATAAGAACACACCACTCGGGTATAAACGATTTCCTCTGTCTCATCGTCCATCAGCTTGGTCAAACAGCACAGACCACAACCATCACACAGAGATTCCCACTCCTGTTGAGACATTTCATTTAAAGTTTTGCTTTCCCAAAAAGGTAATTGATCACTCGTCATGGTCGAATCCTAAAACAGGCTCCAAGGCTGATTCCATTCTTCTATTTTACTTTGGCAAGCTTGAGTTACAAAGCGTTCACCAAAGGTTGGTTTACACAAAAACTCGTAAGAACGCTCAAATAAAGTAAAGCGGATGGCATAGGCATGGAGATAGCCTCTCTGTTCAATTTTTGCTTCTCGTTTTTGTGCATAGCGAAGATCCCCACAAATTTCAGCAGAAAGACTCTTTAAGGCTACTCGCAGTTGATGAGTTTTACCCGTCACAGGTTTTAAGAGAAACAGTCGTTCATGGGGTTGAATAGAGACACTTTTAAACTGAGTCAGGGCAGGATTATTTCTAGTATTGGTCAACTTCCAACTTCCATTTCTGGCAGGCAGCATATCGCCTTTAATCCAGCCCTGCTTCTTTTTAGGTTTCTTAGTTGAAATCGCCAAATAAAATTTTTCTAACTTGCGGTCAGAAAATAGAGCTTGGAAAGCCTGTGCAGTAGGTTTATTGAGGGCTACAATCAGCAGCCCAGATGTCATCTTGTCTAATCTATGCACAGGAAACAAGTTGATTTGGCCATTCTGCTTAGCGAGTTGCTGACTCAACAGCGCAATCACTCCCGCATGGTTTTCCGAATGAAAACTCAGCCCAGCGGGTTTATCGATTACGACAAAATCATCATTTTGAAAAATTATGGGGATCAATTAGCTCAAACTCATCTGTCTTTATTACCCGACCGTTCACCATCAGTTCAATTTTATGTACCCCGGGCACATAGTTTCGAGTACTTATCAGCTTAAAATTATGCCGACACGAGTAATGTTTATGATTAACGGACATTTCTTGTTCACTGACCTTGAATACTTTTCGATACGGAGACAAGGTCTTTCTCAAAAAAGAGAGGGCATATTCTACTCGCAATCGCCCCAAGTTCTGATCAGATTTGAAATCAAAATGCCAACTCAGTTTTTCTCCAATCTCAACACGTTTATCCAAGAGCCAGTTATCGAGCTTTATATGACAAGGAGGCGCATATCCCATTAACCCAAGCGCCTGAGAATCGCCCTGTTTTAATAAGTTTCTCAAGGCATGCTTCACAATCCAAAATGTAGCTGGATGCTCTAAATCCCAACCCTCAACTGTCTTTAGAACCCACTGCGGATTTTGTTTAGTAAAGTCATTCAATAAATTGGCGACACTCTTTTGTACATAGCGGCTGCTATCCGCTTTGAGGGCTTCGAGAATTGGCAAAACCCAATTTGGGTTCTTCTCAATGTCTACTAACCTTGTCGCCCAAGGCAATCGAGGCCTAACGCCCTCGCTGGCCAAGCGTCTATGGTGTTCATTATCTGATTGCACCCATTTCAACAGTTCAGCTTTTACTGCTTCAGGGCTATCTTTAATAAAAACCCGTATCGCAAACTCAGAGCTACAATTCAGGGTCAGCTGCTTCAGTGCTTCAATAGAGCGTTCAAAGTGCTCTCTACCATTACATTCAACAAAGTCTGGAAAGATTAAATGAAACAGGCCTGAAAAAGCAGACTCTACTTGCATGACCGTATCCAGCTGTTGCGGATATGGTGCCACTATAAAATGATTTAACGCATTGGAAACCTTACGAATTCTCTGCTTTAATGCGAGCTCAGTCCAATCTTCTGTTAGTATCCAGTCGCAAAATGCGTTAATATCAATACGACGATCTTTCTGGGACAACAAAGATGCCAATTTTTTGATGCTATCGCGATCAATTTCATCTTTCAATAGACTAGACATAAGAGATATAAATCAATAAGTTACACATATAAATACCAACTCAAAAAAACATTCCTCTATGAGTTGGCACAAGGTTTGATATTACGTAATTAAATTGCCAAATAAAGCGGTTAAACTGTCAATTATTTGTCAAGCGTACTATTTTACCGACCAGGAGAAATACCGTGAGTGCCCAAAATAATACCCAAAAAATTCAGACCTGTTTAGACTTTATTGATCAACGATTAGAAACAACAGCAGAACAAACGATTAAAATTGCTGAAATGATCATCGAAGATATTAGAAACCTAACTGAGGGTTATGAGGATGCCATTAACTCAGGCAACTTAAAAGAACATACAGATCTGGTTAGAAATACTCAGATGAACTGGGTGAATCAATTACACGATATCATTTTAGAGCAAACCAACCGCGACCTTAACGGACAGGTTATTCTGGCATTAAAACAGTTCATTGATACCCTAAATGAAAAACAGTTCAAGCACTATCATTTTGAACTACCAAGTGCAGTCGCTAGTCAGCAGAACACCAATGAACACGAATATCTCTCACAGGAAGAGATCGATATTCTCATGGGACAAAAAAACCTTTTTGATGAGAAGACAACTCACTAAATAACATCCATTTTGAACACTTAAATAATTACGCCCAGCTTAGTTCAACTCCGGTTTTACCTGACCGGAGTTAGGCTTCCCACTCTCGGTTATCCTGATAAAACGCTACTAATAAATCGATAAATGCCCTTGCATTCTTCGATAAATAACGGTTTTGTGGGTACACTGCATAGCTGTATAGAGCTTTAAACTTATGGTCTTGTAAAAGGGGTACGAGCTTCTTCTCCTTTAGAGCTTGCCAGCAGATAAACCTAGGCTGTGTCACTAAACCGTGCCCAGCGATCGCCAGCTTCAATAAAAAGTCTCCATTGTTTGATTGCAGCCGACTTTTTCTCGAAATACTATGTACCCGACCATTAGGATCCTCAATCGTCATGACATTACTGACCACACTATATCGAAGAAATTCAGCGTGTTTTAAATCATCTACTGTCTCAAAAGGGCCGTGTTCTTTGATGTATTCAGGTGAGGCTGCAAGTAGCGTATCTAGAGGGAAAATCTTTCTCGCTTGAATTAAAGAATCATCCAACTTTTCTCCAATGCGAAAGGCAATATCAATCCCCTCTTCAACCATATTAACCTCTCGATCGGAGAGGTCTATATTCAAATCAATATCTGGGTACAAATTCTTAAAGGCTTCAATGGCTTTATACATATGTAGTAACCCAAAAGACAACGGAATAGAGATTGATAGCCTCCCTTTTAAAGCCCCATCATCTTGCTTGACTGAGCCCTCTAGCTCATCCATATATATAACAAGATCTTTGGCCTTGTTGTAATAACGTTCGCCTTCCTCGGTTAAATGGAAGCGCCGTGTCGTTCTTTGAATCAACTTAACCTTAAGACGGCTCTCTAAATCAGCTAATCGCCGACTCACTGCAGACTTAGCAATATTTAGCTGGTCTGCAGCTCTGCTAATCCCACCAGCATCAACCACTCGCAAAAACACTTGAATATCTTCTAACTGTACCACTACACCCCGAATACAATATAAAGCATCCAAGTGAAGCATTTATCTCTACGCTCGGCTTCCCCAAAGAGGAAATTGAAGGCAAAACCATCTACGATCTTTTTCCATTACAAAACAACCCCTCTTTTATTCAGCATAAACAGGAAGTTAGCCTAACCTCTAAAACGGGAGATGAAGTCTGGCTAGAGGTTCAATCAAAACCCCTTTACGATGTTCTCGGTAACCGAGCGGGAAATTTGTTTATTCAAAAAGACATTTCCGAACAGAAAAAAGTAGAAAAGCTAGCGATCAAAGACGAGTTAACCGATCTCTACAACCGACGGTTTTTCAACCAAATTTTTCCCAAACAGCTCGATATAGCACGACGAAATGATAGTTGTATTGCAGTCATGATTTTCGATGTCGATTTTTTCAAACAGTATAACGATAACTACGGTCATGCCGCTGGCGATCAAATTTTGAAAGATGTCAGCCAAGCGATTTTAAATAGCTACCGTCGACGTGGAGACTATACATTTAGGCTTGGAGGAGAAGAGTTTGGGGTAATCTGTAATATCACCACCACTCAAGATGCCGAAATGTTGGCTAACCTAACCCGCCAAGCGATTGAAAAATTAAACCTGACACACAACCACTCGCCACTCGGCCAAATTACCATTTCATGCGGAGTCTATGTCGGTCAGGGAAGCGACATCCCTCAAGATGAAAAAGAAGTCTATATCGCCGCTGACAAGGCGCTTTATGAAGCAAAAGAAAATGGAAGGAATCGCGTCTCAGTATATGGGTCTAGCGACGATATTATTTTGACCTAAAAGACAACCGGTGGAAAAAGCTCCTAAAAGGTTTAATCAAACATTGCATATAAATAGTGCCTGAACAAGAATTTAGCCTACCTCGACTTATAAAGAAGTAGGTTTATTCATTTTTGAGCCTAGCCGCATAGAGATGGCGAAATTTACCTAACTTAGGAGAGATGACAGCCAAACAATAACCCGCCTGTGGATGGCGGTTATAGTAACTCTGATGCTCTTCTTCTGCATCATAAAAAACCTCAAAATCAATTACTTCAGTCACAATTTCAGAATCAAAATCAGGCTGAAGTTCCTCGACAACCTGATTCGCTAGCTGTTTTTGCGAGGCATTATGAGCCAATACAATACTCCGATATTGAGTTCCAGTATCGGCGCCCTGTCGGTTAAGCGTTGTTGGATCATGGGTCGTCAGGTGAATCCTCACTAAGTCTTCATAATCAATTTTTTTAGGATCGAATTCAAATTGGATCACCTCAGCATGTCCAGTTGTTCCATGACATACTTCTCGATAACAAGGATTTTTAACGGTCCCTCCTGAGTAACCACTCCGCACATTTTCAACACCCTCTAGTCGCTGAAAAATAGCCTCGGTACACCAAAAGCACCCGCCACCAAATGTCGCTGTTTCCACGGTTTTCTCCTTTCAACTTTCTAGGGTTTCAAGCCTTAAACATAGATACATATAGCTTAATTGTATAACAGCCAGGTTTTCTCTATCCCAACATCGTTAAAACCGCTATAGATTGTCAGCCTATTTGTATTCAATTGGAATTTAGTAATAAGGTTCTAATTACTATTCAAGAATGGAGATGACTCACTCAGTAATTAAAAACATAAAAATTAGCCGGTATCTCAAACAAATATAGAGCAAATTTATAATTGAGCACAAACCTTCCCGCCCCCTTTATAAGACCAAAGCTTTATTTTTTATTTTCACACTATTATGAAATGAAACCTTCTCTTATCGGTCTGTTTAAAAGGATTTTGCATGAAAAATAATTAAATCCTAAAAAAAATTGATGGGAAAAACCGATCTTCCCAACTCAAACTAAACTTGGTCACCTTAGAAGGGGAAAGTATGCGAACCATTAAGGATGCATTCTATCTATTGAGTGCACTGCTACTCTTACTCATCATTACTGCCAGTTATTTTTGGCAACCTGCACTCTGGTTTCTTACCATCATTGTGCCAATCATCATTCTCGGCTCTTATGACATTCTTCAAAAAAAGCACACTATCCTCAGGCTATACCCGGTTCTGGGCCACTTCCGGTTTATGTTTGAATCTATTCGTCCGGAAATACAACAGTATTTCGTTGAAGACAATATCAATGGTACCCCCGTAAACCGAGAGTTTCGTTCCTTAATCTATCAGCGGGCAAAAGGCATGCCTGACACCCGACCTTTTGGTACCCAGTTTGATGTCTACCGCGTTGGCTATGAGTGGATGAATCACTCTATTAATCCTAAAGACGTTGCGCCAGAAACCCCTAGGGTGAGATTCGGTAGCAAGCGATGTACTCAGCCCTATGAAGCCGCCCTATTCAATATTTCAGCCATGAGTTATGGTGCTTTAAGCAAGCATGCTATTTTGGCCTTGAACCTTGGTGCCAAATTGGGAAATTTCTTTCAAAATACAGGCGAAGGCGGTCTGACGCCCTATCACTTGAAACAGGGAGGAGATCTTGTATGGCAAATTGGGACGGGCTATTTTTCTTGCCGAACCAAATCGGGAGACTTTGACCCTGAAATGTTTGCCAAAAATGCCAAGCACGATGCCGTTAAAATGATTGAGATCAAAATTTCACAGGGTGCCAAACCGGCTCATGGAGGCATACTCCCCGCAGCAAAAGTTACCGAAGAAATTGCGCGTATCCGCCATGTTCCAGTGGGTGAGAATGTGATCTCCCCTCCTGGTCATACCGCCTTTTCGACCCCAACAGAATTGCTTGAATTTATTCAACAATTAAGGGAGCTATCCAATGGGAAGCCAGTTGGTTTTAAAATCAGTTTAGGTAAACCTGAAGAGTTTATTGCCATTTGTAAAGCCATTGTTGAAACCCAAATTTATCCGGATTTCATTACTGTTGATGGCGGGGAAGGCGGAACAGGCTCGGCACCGATTGAGTTTACAAACTCCTTAGGAACACCTCTTAGAGAAGCTATTAACATCGTACATAATGCCTTGATTGGATTTGGTATTCGCAACCAAATTAAACTGATTGCCTCTGGAAAAGCCTTCTCGTCTTTTCATGTATACCGCCTATTGGCTCTAGGGGCCGATACGGTTAACTCCGCTCGAGGAATGATGTTTGCCCTTGGCTGTATTCAATCAAGAAGCTGTAATACCGATAAATGCCCAACAGGTGTTGCTACTCAAGACCCAAGGCGCTACAAATTTCTAGATATTCGTGATAAGGGACAGAGAGTTGCAAATTACCAATCCTCCGTCATCTACCACCTTCTGCAATTAATTGCTGCTGCTGGGTTGGATGGGCCAGAAGAGATTCAACTCAAAGACGTCAATAGGCGAATTAGCGCCACAGAGGTCAAAAACTACGCCGAAATCTACTCTTCGCTTCAACAGGACAGTTTAAAACAGCAAGCAACCGTTCCTGTAAATTGGTTAAAAGCTTGGCAGGAAGCCGATACCGACCACTGGTAAACAGCTATTGAATGGCTCGTAAAGTTCACGATCACGGTATATAGAATAAAAAGCTTCCATTCTGTTTTTTACTATATATAATGAGAATCATTATTATTTAATCAACAAATCAAAACTAAGGAGTTCTGCATGGTTTTTCCAGAGAATGGCAAGCAATGTCAGAATGATTCTAATATCACTCTTTCACAGACAACATCCGATAGCTCAATCCAGAAGAAACATCTCAATAGCCTAACTGATGGCTACCCTGAGCGAAAAAAACAGTCCGAAAGAGTACAGCGCTTATATAAAGATTTTCTAGACAATTTATAAGCCTAAACCCAGAGTAATAAAAAGCCTGCTTATGCAGGCTTTTTTGTTGACTTCACCTCGTCATAAACCTTTTTTGTCGCCTCTTAAGAGGCTTAAATGGATAGATACTTGTATTTATTGATCTGCGCGTTCCCCCTTCTACTATCCTGTTTTTAGGATCGTAAAAACACCATGGGTCAGGCTCCCGCCCCTCTCAACCATTAATTTATTTTTTTACACGCAATAAAATTAATCAATCTATTTACGCTTCAATAAACGTTAGAATCCGCGCGTACTAAAAATATAAGAGAACATTAATATGAAAAGCATACTCGCCATACTATTTCTAACCGTAATGGCTAGCTCCGTTTATGCCGAAGCAGAAAAGAAAGAACACCATTTAAAGATTTTTTCTAATCAAGAAACAGACCGCAGCTACCAAGTTGGAGAGGGAGAATCTGCAATTACGATCACCCGAACATGGAGTACTTGCGCTAGAAATGGGGGGTGGCTTCAGGAAATCATCCCAGCATCAGGTGTCAAACCCGTCACAGAGATTGAAGTTTTAAAAAGCATGAATGACAGCGATTTTATCATTATTGATATGCGCTATCCGAAACGTTACTTTGCCGAAACCATCCCGACAGCGATCAATATTCCATACAACGAGGTCAGCTTCCGTTTAGACGAATTAGGTTGTGAACAAGCAGATAATCAGTTGAACTGTGATCAAGCTAAAAACATTATCGGCTTCTGCAACGGTCCTGTCTGTCCTCAATCGCCCATCGCAATGCGTGCCATGATCAAAAAAGGATTTCCAGCTGAAAAAATTCACTACTATCGCGGCGGCATTTTGGATTGGACTGCTCTAGGATTTACGACGGTTGAGGGTGAATAAGACTTTAAACCATTTACTCCAGATTAGCCCGCACCTGCGGGCTTTTTTATTGTTAGCTTATAAAAAAACCAAATTCATCTCAAAGCCGATTTGTACTAGCCGTCTAGGATTTTTTTCAGTAGACTCTAACTGAACAAAACCAAAAAGGTTTTTTATGGGAACAGAGGTTTCGCAAGCGCACTTTTCAAGGTCTGACTTTAAAAGGTTTCAGCAACAATTACAGCTGGAAACAGACTATTTGATTGAACAACTGTCACTAAACCAGTTTTCCAACCATCCTCCCGTCGCAGGTTTTGAAATTGAAGCCTGTTTAGTCAACTCCCAAGCCCAACCCTCTCCGGTTAACACAGCATTTCTTGAGCAAGTTAATCACGATTTATTTACCCCCGAACTTGCCAAATTTAATATCGAGCTAAATACCACCCCACAACCGCTTGGCCAGCATGTATTTGAGACATTCGACAACGAAATACGCCAACTGCTAAACACCGCTAACGGCACCGCCCATGATCTTGATGCCCAACTACTGCTGACTGGGGTTTTACCGACCCTAACGACCGATCATTTCTGTATAGAAAACATGTCTGATATGAAGCGCTATCACGCCCTAAATGAACAGATTCTTAAAGCGAGAAATGGCGCGCCACTAAGCTTGGACATCCAGGGCTATGAGCACCTGAAAATGCAACACAATTCAGTCATGATGGAGTCGACCACCACATCGATTCAACTCCACTTACAGGCACCCATTAAACAGGCTCATCACTACTACAATGCCTCTATTATCGCCTCGGCGCCTGTTATGGCTCTTTCAGGCAATGCACCCTATTTATTTGGCAAACAACTCTGGCATGAAACTCGAATTCCTCTTTTTGAACAATCTATTCACCTCGGCAATACGCCTCAGAGAGTGACTTTTGGGACGGGCTATGTCAATCATATTCAAGAGTGTTTTATTGAAAACACCGCCCTCTACCCTGTCATCCTGCCAATGTTGCTAGAAGAACCCGTTGAGGCTTTTGCTCACTTGAGCCTACACAATGGCGTGATCTGGCGCTGGAATCGACCGTTGGTGGGATTTGACCCAGATGATAACCCGCATATTCGTATTGAACACAGAGTCATGCCTGCTGGACCAACGGTAACAGATATGATCGCGAATGCCGCTTTTTATTATGGATTAACACAGTACTTCGCTCAGTACCTGCAAGATCACAGCAATCCAATCCCCTTTAACGATGCCAAAGATAACTTTTATCTCGCTGCTAAACTTGGTTTACAGACTCAATTCAATTGGTCCAACCAAAAAGTAGCCGTACCCCAACTTATTTTGAATGACCTTATGCCGCTTGCCAGAAAAGGACTGCAACAGCTGCAGATTGACAAGGATTCAATAGATTATTATCTTGCTACAATAGAGGCAAGAGTAAAGCAGGGCCAAACAGGGGCGACTTGGCAGATAGATCATGTACGCAAAACCGGCTGTAGCATGCAGCAATTAACACAAGATTATTTTGAATTACAAAAACAGGGACAAGCTGTTCACACTTGGTCACATTAACTATGATAAAACTCAACCAGATTAACCAAATACCGCAGGGGCTGTTAGAGCTT
>CAZJPO010000049.1:0-12686 GCA_964547865.1 uncultured Thiosulfatimonas sp. | reverse complement strand
AAGTGGTTTGTAAGCTAAATTACTTGTAAAATGCTTTGAAAATTTATCGGGGATAGTCAGATGGCACTTAAATATAAGCGTATTTTGTTGAAGTTCAGCGGTGAAGCCTTAATGGGAGATGGGGATTTTGGTTTAGATGCTCAAACTCTTAAAAATGTGGTTTCAGAAGTAAAAGCTTTAAAAGATTTAGGTGTTGAAGTGGGTATCGTCGTCGGTGGTGGAAATATCTTCCGCGGTGCTCAGATTCAGGGTTCTGGTATTCAGCGTACGACTGGCGACCACATGGGGATGATGGCTACCGTCATCAATGCATTGGCGCTTCGCGACGTGATTGAAAGTATGGGGATGAAATCTCAAGTCCTTTCAGCGATGGCAATCGAAAGTGTTTCGACTGGTTTTAACGCCAATGCAGTTAAGAAGCAGTTGGCGGATGGTGAGGTTCTGGTTTTTGCAGCAGGAACAGGGAGTCCATTTTTTACTACTGATACAGCAGCGGCTCTTCGCGGTGTTGAAATTGATGCCGATATCGTTCTTAAAGCAACAAAAGTAGACGGTATCTATACAGCTGATCCAGTCAAGGACCCGAGTGCAACTCGTTATCAATCATTAACTTACGATGAAGTTATTCAAAAGAATCTACAGGTAATGGATATGACGGCTTTTGTTTTGTGTAGAGATCACAATATGCCGATCCGCGTTTTCGATATGTTCAAAGAAAATGCAGTAATTAAAATTGTTCAGGGTGAAGGTGAAGGCACCTTGGTAAGTTCAGGAGAATAGAAATGTTAGATGAAATTCAACAAGATGCTCAGACAAGAATGCAGAAGTCGATTGAGAACCTGGAAGGAAACTTTGCCAAGATTCGTACAGGGCGTGCTCACCCAAGTATCTTAGATGCGGTTTATGTTGATTACTACGGTTCTGAAGTGCCAATTAGCCAGGTGGCAAATATCAATGTTGAAGATGCGCGCACTTTAACGGTTCAGCCTTGGGAGCAGCCCATGGTTCAGGTTGTTGAGAAGGCAATCATGATGTCTGACTTGGGTATTAATCCTGTGACTAACGGTAATATGATGCGTATTCCAATGCCGCCTCTAACGGAAGAGCGTCGTCGTGATCTGACTAAGATTGCGCGTCAAGAAGCAGAGAATGCACGTGTTGCAATTCGTAATGTTCGTCGCGATGCGAATGGTGATGTTAAAGATCTTCTTAAAGAGAAAGAAATTACTGAAGATGAAGCGCGTCGTTCAGAAGATCAAATTCAAAAAGTAACCGATGATGCGGTGGCTAAAGTAGATAGCTTATTAGCTGAGAAAGAAGCGGGGCTGATGGAAGTTTAATTTAAGCTTTATCGGCGAATAAAGTCGAAATCTGTCCGTATTTACGGCATAATTGACTGCATTTCTAGCAGTCATTTTTTGCCGAAGTTTCTAAAAACGGTCTTGGAGCAATTAAATGGCTCTAAGGCTGTTTTTTTTTGGAGTTGTTTTGTCAAAACAAATGGAACCACTATCACAACCTAAACACATTGCCATCATTATGGATGGCAATGGTCGCTGGGCAAAAAAACGGTTTTTACCGCGCTTTGTTGGCCATCAGAAGGGCCTGAATGCGGTAAAGAGAGTTGTGACCTATTGCTCAGAAGTTGGTGTCGAAGCCGTCACTCTATTCGCCTTTAGCACAGAGAATTGGAAGCGTCCTCAGGAAGAGGTGAATAAGTTGATGGGTTTATTTCTTAAAGCCCTTCAAAAAGAGGTTTCCAAGTTACATGAAAACAATATCCGTTTAAGGGTAATTGGGGATAGAGCGGCTTTTAGCTCTGAAATTCAAAGTCATATTCAACAGGCAGAGTCTTTAACTGAGCAGAACTCTGGCTTGGTGCTTTCAATCGCCGCCAACTATGGCGGTAAAGCAGATGTCGTGACGGCAGTTAAACAATGGCAGCATGACCATCCTGATTTGAGTATCGATTCAATAACTGAGCAAGATATTGATCAGTATATTTCTCTGTCCGATATCTCTCAGCCTGATTTAATGATTCGCACCGGTGGTGAGCAAAGGATTAGTAATTTTCTAATCTGGCAGATGGCATACGCCGAATTGTATTTTACAGACAGGTTGTGGCCAGATTTTAGTGAAGCAGATATTGATTTGGCGATTGAGTCTTATACAAGCCGTGAACGCAGATTCGGTAAAACCAGTGAGCAGGTGAAGTCATGCTAAAACAAAGGGTGTTAACGGCAATTGTATTGGTTGCCTTAACGGTTTGGGCGCTGTTTTTTTCAAGTGACACTACTTGGAAAATTGCGCTGTTAATTGTCGCTTTAATTGGGGCATGGGAATGGGCGAGTTTTGCTAAGGTTGATTTGCCGGTTTTAAAAATGATTTATGCATTTGCTGTGGTGGTGACAGCGAATTTTGCGGTGGATGTTTTGACCCTGCAGAATATTGTTTTATTTACGCTTTTAGAATTGGTGATCGTCCTTTCTGTAGTTCATCGCTACCAACGAACGCAAGGCCAGCTTGGTACCAAGTCTGATGGGCTTGTGATGTTGGCGGGTGCCGTCGCTATTGTCCTATTTGTGGTAACTCTGTTTAAGTTCCGTAGTGAGTTTGGGGCAAGTATTCTTTTAGCCAGCTTGTTTGTAATTTGGGCGATTGATACCGGCGCCTACTTTGCGGGACGTAAGTTTGGAAAAAATAAGTTAGCGGCCTATGTCAGCCCAGGGAAAACATGGGAAGGTGTTGCAGGTGGGGCTTTGTTAGCCTTGTTTGTAGCGCTAATCGTGGTTTATTGGTTGTCTGATGGGCCTATATTAAACTCGTTGGTCTTAGCGCTTGGTTTGACTGTCATTGCACTCCTATCTATTTATGGTGATCTTTTTGAAAGTGTTCTCAAGCGTCAGGTTGATCTAAAGGATAGTGGGAAAATACTCCCTGGGCATGGTGGGGTCTTAGACCGTATTGACAGTTTACTTGTTGCAGCCCCTTTTTTGTACCTTGCTTGGTACTACCTCTCTTAAATAAAGAAAGTATATGTCGGTTATCTGGTCCATTTTAGGGTTTGTTGTGGTGATGGGTTTGATTGTTGCCATTCACGAATGGGGGCACTACCAGGTAGCAAAATGGTTTAACATCAAAATCCTAAAGTTTTCTATTGGGTTTGGTAAGCCGATCTATTCTAGGCAAGGGGCTGAAACAGAGTTTGTCATTTCTCAGATCCCTCTAGGCGGTTTTGTAAAGTTTGCTGACGAAAGAGAGGCTCCGGTTGCAAAAGAGGATGCGCATCGAGCCTTTAATCGTCAATCAGTTTATAAACGCTTTGCTGTTGTTTTAGCGGGTCCTGTTATCAATCTGGTTTTCGCTTGGATCATTTTTACCGTTATGTATATGGTTGGAATGACTGGGTTTAAACCAATTGTTGATGATTTTCCAAATCAGACCCCAGTTGCTAAAGCGTTAGAAAACAATGGCGCGGTTATTACTGGACAAAATTGGTTTGTTTCGAGAGTTAATGGTCGGCCAGTACAGAGCTGGCAAATGGTTAACCAACAATTATTGCAGGCAATTGCAAATAACGATCAATCTGTAGACATTACATTTAACAATGTATCCGATGAACCTGTCGAGTTGCGCAGCGTTGATCTCTCCAAGATCGATATAAACGATCGAGATCAGAGTTGGTTGGCCGTTTTAGGACTTATTCCCGCTAAGCCTAAGATTCCTGCCATTCTTGGCGAGCTTATTGATGGCTCTCCGGCAGGGAAAGCGGGACTTGAAACGGGTGATAAAATCATCTCTATTGAACAAATAAAGATTAATCATTGGCAAGATTTTGTTAAAGTAGTCCAGTCTTATCCAGATGTCCAAGTTGAACTGGTTTATGAAAGAAATGGCGCCCAGTTTTCAACCCAAGTTCAATTGATGTCTAGTGCCTCAAAAGACGGCCGGCGAGTTGGAAAAATGGGTGTGGGTGTACTCATTGATGAAGCGACTATAAGGCCTTATCAAGCTGTTATACAGTTTGGATTATACGAAGCGATGGGGCAGGCATATCAAAGAAGTGTTGACCTGTTAGAAATGAGTCTCGTGATGCTCAAAAGAATGGTGCTTGGAGAAGTGAGCACGGAGAACTTGTCTGGTCCCATAAGTATTGCACAGTTTTCGGGTCAAGCCTTACAAAGTGGTTTGATCTCTTTTTTAAGCCTGTTGGGGCTTTTAAGTTTAAGTATCGGTGTCCTGAATTTATTACCTATTCCTATTCTGGATGGGGGGCATCTAATGTTTTACATTGTAGAAATTATTAAAGGTTCGCCAGTCAGTGAGCAAGCAATGGTTTTGGGCAATTTTATTGGTCTCATAATGATTGTTGGTTTAACTTTTTTGGCTGTCTTTAATGATGTTTTAAGAATATTTCATGGTTGATAGGTTTCGATGAAAACGTCAAATAGAATTTTATCTTTCGCAATTGCCTCAGTGTTGTTGTCACCTTCTATAGCAAATGCTTTTCAAGTCAATAAAATTGAGGTTGAAGGCGCAAATAGGGTTGGTTTTGAAACCATCAATAGTTATTTAACCGTCGAGAAAGGCAAGCAGCTTGATCGTAAAGCTCTACGTGACAGTATTCAGAGGCTTTATAAAACCGGTTTTTTTACTGATGTTGAATTCTACAAGCGAGATGATGGAACGCTGGTCATCAAGGTCGTGGAAAGACCTTCAATCTCATCGATTAAAATTGAAGGTAACTCTCTGTTTGAAACGGATGTCTTAAATACCGCTCTAGACGGTTTGGGCATCAAAACGGGACGCATCTACAATTTGTCGCAAATGGATCAGGTTGTCTTAGATTTGAAGCGTCGTTATCAAAACCAAGGTTATTACGCTGCAACTATTGATATTGAAACTAATCAGCTCGAACGTCAACGTGTTGACCTTTTGATTAAAATTAATGAAGGAACACCGGCGACTATCGGTCGAGTCAACCTTGTCGGTAACACAATTTTTTCGGACAAGCGTCTTAAGTCACAAATGGCCACATTTGAAGATAATAGCTATCAAGGCGGTGATCAATATTCGAAGCCGAAGATTCAAGGCGATATTGAAAAGATAAAATCATATTATCTAGATCGGGGCTATGCGGAATTCAAAATTAGATCTTCGCAGGTGAGTGTTTCGGCAGACAAAACCAAGGTCTTTGCCACAATCAATATGGATGAAGGCGCAAGATATAATATCGGGAAAGTCGATTTTATTGGAGAATTGATCGTAGACAAGCAAGAAATTCAGCAGCTCTCTACAGTCAAAGAAGGCGATGTTTTTTCTCGAAGTGGAATTGTTAAAACCGTAAATGCGATTAGAGAATTATTGAGTGAGGAAGGTTATGCCTTTGCTGATGTAGAGCCAGAGACTCTGATTGACCGCGAAAATTTAACTATGGATATCAATTTTAAGCTGACCCCAAAAAATCGTGTCTATATCAGGCGTATCGAAGTGGAAGGTAATACCCGTACTCGCGATCATGTCGTTCGTCGAGAATTACGCCAATATGAGTCTGCGCCTTATTCTTTAAAGATGGTTAGGCAATCAAAAGAGCGTTTGCAGCGTTTAGGCTTCTTTGTGAATACCAATATTGAGACTCGAAAAGTATCTGCGGATAAAGTTGATCTGATTGTAAAGGTAGAAGAGCAATCAACCGGTTCTATCTCTGCTGGGGTTGGCTTCTCTCAGGTAGATGGCGCAAGTTTTAACTTGGGGGTTTCTGAAAGGAATTTCATCGGGAGTGGTAATAAGCTTAACTTGAATCTAGCCACCAGTAAATCGAGAAAAACAGTTGATGTGGGGGTAACCAACCCTTATTTCACAGAAGATGGCATCAGCTTAGGAGCTGGTATTTATTTGAGTGAAATTGATGCTGAAGAGCTAGATGTGGCAGACTACACGACAAATAATTTGGGTGTCAGGGCCAATATTGGTTACCCATTAAGTGAAGATGCTAAAGTTAGTTTTGGTGTGAAAGTTGATTCTCAAGAGTTGATTTGTTCAGGGGACTTTAATGATAAATTCTGTGCTGATTTCATTGATGAATTCGGTAAAACCAATAACTCGGTTGTACTTTCTGCCGGCTGGGTATATAACACCAGTAATGCATTTTATTTCCCTTCAGATGGTCAGAAAACTTCGGTGTCAACCGAGCTTGTCATGCCGGGGACAACGGACTTAACCTATTACAAAGTCAGCTTGAATGAGGACTGGTACCAGCCATTAAATAAGTATTTTAACCTGCACTTAAAGGCTGGACTTTCGTTTGGTGATGGTTACGGTAAAAATGATACTTTGCCATTCTACGAAAACTACTATGCCGGCGGTATTGGTACGGTAAGGGGGTATGAGCCTAACTCATTGGGGCCATACTATAATAAAGCGACTGATGGTACAGACAGACCAAAAGGAGGGAGTGTAAAACTAACCGGAGGTGCGGCATTAGTTTTCCCCGTTCCTTTGATTGAAGACTCAAGTAATGCAAGAATGAGTTTATTCTTTGATACAGGTAATGTATACGATGGCTTTGAAAATGTTGAGACTGGTGAACTGAGAAGTTCTGTTGGTTTCGGTGTGTCTTGGATTACGCCTATCGGACCGCTAACCTTTAGTTTGGCTAAGCCGGTTACTCAATTTGATGAAGATGATCATCAAGTATTCCAATTCACACTTGGAACAGGGTTCTAAAAAACAATTGTCAACGTCTTGCCATATTCAATCCAGATTGTTTATGACAAATGGGATTTAATTACGGTAAAATCCTTCAGAATAAGATAAAAAACATAGGTAGAAACTGTATGTACAACATTTTAAAACTAACGTTTACTGTCTCTTTGATGGTAATTTCGTCTGCGGGTTATGCGGCCGGCGTGAAGTTAGGAGTTGTTAATGTCGCATTATTGTTAGAGCAGGCACCTCAAGCACAGTTGGCAACAGCGGCACTGGAAAAAGAATTTTCACCTCAAGAGACTGAGCTAAAGAAACTTGCTGCAGAGCTCGACAAAAAAGAAAAAGATTATAAGAAAAATCGTAAAACGATGACAGATACCCAAAAGGCTGCTAAAGACCGTGAAATGGCAATGATGTCTCGAGAAATCCAACGTCGTCGAAATGATATACAAGAGCTGCTTAATCTGCGTCGAAATGACGAATTGGCTAAGTTACAAAATGTTGTTAATCAAGCGATCAAATCAATCGGAAAAAAACAGAATTTTGATTTGATTCTGTATGAAGGTATCGCCTATACCAATGATAGGATTGATATCACGAAAGATGTCTTAAACCATCTAAAAAAATTAAGCACTAAACAGCGCTCTGAATTCAATAAATAGTTCTGGAGGGTTTTGTGCAACTGTCTGATATTCTTGAGTTTCTCAGGTCTCATAACGTTGGTTATGAGTTCGTCGGCGATTCGAGCTTAAACATTGATCAGATCGCAAGTTTGGATTCTGCGCAGCCTGGACAGGCTTCATTTTTGACAGACCATAAATATAAATCAGCACTAGAAACGACTACGGCTAGTTTAGTCGTTTTAAAACCTGGAACAGAGTGTCTCAATGTTCCAGCAGTGATTTATCATTCAAATCCCTATTATGTATATGCGTTAATCGCGCAATGCTTAAATCCTTTACCTGCTAGCTCAGGTCACAACCACGCTTCTGTTAGTATCGCTGATTCTGCTGATATCGACTCAACTGTCGAGCTTGGTGAAAATGTCGTTATCAAAGCAGGCGTAAAGATTCAATCTAGGACCGTTATTCAAGCTAATACTGTTGTTGAAGAGAACGTAACGATTGGTCATGATTGCTTAATTGGTCCAAATGTAACCATTCGTCACGATTGTGTTTTAGGTAATCAGGTTATTATTGAAGCTGGTTCCGTTATAGGTGGAGATGGTTTTGGTTGGGCAAACCATGAAGGAAACTGGATAAAGATTCCTCAAATAGGGCGAGTGGTGATTGGCAATCACGTTTCTATTGGTAATAATGTGGCGATTGATCGTGGTGCGATTAATGACACGATTATTGCTGACAACTGCATTATCGATAATCTAGTACACATTGCCCACAATGTAGAAATAGGTTCGGGGTCTGCCATCGCTGGCCAAGTTGGTTTTGCGGGAAGCACAAAAATTGGACGTTATTGTACTGTGGGTGGCCAAGCCGGGTTTGCAGGCCATATTGATATCGCTGATAAGTCACATTTTATGGCTAAGGCCGGCGTGACTCACAGTATTACCAAGTCAGGTACCTATTCTGGTTTTCCTGCCCATGATGTAAGTGATTGGCAAAAAAGTACCGTGAGAGTTCGTCAACTCGATAAAATGGCGAAGCAGATAAAAGAATTACAAAAAGCAATAAAACAACTGACACAATCAGAAACTTAGTTGTCCGCTTTGCTTTAATCTTAATAAACAGTAAAAAATTGGACTTAGGCCAAGATGGAAGTTAAAGAAATTTTTGATTATTTACCGCATCGTTACCCATTTCTATTGGTAGATCGAGTGACGGATTTTGAATCTGGAAAGAGCTTAAAGGCATTTAAAAACGTGACCTTTAACGAACCGCAATTCACTGGCCATTTTCCTAATAACCCAATCATGCCTGGTGTGATGATTATTGAAGCGATGGCTCAATGTACAGGAATTCTGGCATTTCGATCTCAAGCTGAAAAGCCTGATGGGTCATCTATGTATTACCTAGCAGCCGTTGATAATGCACGTTTTAGACAGCCTGCAATACCTGGTGATAGGCTCGACTTTGAAGTCACAGCGCTGGGGAATAAGCGCGGAATTTGGAAGTTTGAATGTACCACAAAAGTTAATGGCAAAGTCATTGCCTCGGCTGACTTGATGTGTGCTGAAAGAAAGGTTTAGTTGCTTTGATTCACTCAACCGCAATCATTGATCCAACAGCAGAAATTGCTGAAGATGTTCAGATCGGACCGTTCTGTGTTATCGAGGGCCCCGTAAAAATTGGATCAGGCACGATTTTAGATTCGCATGTTGTGATTGAAGGACATGTCTCTATTGGTGAAAATAACCGTTTTTACTCATTTGTTTCTATTGCTGCGCCCCAAGATAAAAAGTATGTTGATGAAGATACGACTGTCGAGATAGGTAATGGCAATACTTTTAGAGAAAATGTAACCATCAACCGTGGGACTGCGCAAGACATCGGTAAAACGGTTATCGGTGACGACAACTGGGTCATGGCAGGGGTTCATATAGCCCATGACTGCATTGTTGGAAATCATTGTATTTTTGCTAATGCCGCTGCTCTTGCTGGCCATGTAATTGTTCACGATTGGGCAATATTGGGTGGATACACTTTGGTTCACCAATTTTGCCAGATCGGTGAGCACAGCTTCTGTGGGATGGGCAGTGTTATTAGTCAGGATGTTCCAAACTTTGTGGTCGTTTCGGGTAATTTAGCAGCTCCTAGAGGGATCAATATTGAAGGACTCAAGCGCAGAGGTTTTGATAAAGCGCAGCTGACCTTAATTAAAAAGGCCTATCGAATTCTATATCGAGCGAATAATCGTTTAGATGAAGCTTTACATGAACTTGAACTTATCAATGACAATCAGGGCACACTTGATTCTCTTACCACTTTTTTAAACCGCTCAGATCGTGGCATTGTCAGATAATCCTGCCCCTCAACCTGTTATCGCGATGGTCGCTGGAGAAGCCTCCGGAGACACTTTAGGCGCCGATTTAATTAAAAGCCTTAAACAACGTTACCCCAATGCAACTTTTGTCGGTATTGGCGGCCCGAAAATGATGGCCCAAGGATTTGAGTCATGGTTTCCAATGGAAAAGCTTTCCGTGATGGGGCTGTTTGAAGTCTTAAAACACCTTCCTGAACTTCTTAAAATAAGATCTCAACTGATTAAGACGTTACTCGACTTAAAGCCGGACGTTTTTATCGGGATTGATGCACCTGATTTTAATTCTAAAGTCGAATCTATTATGAAACGACATCAAATTAAATCAATTCATTATGTAGGCCCATCTGTTTGGGCATGGCGGGAAAAGCGTTTACTTAAGATTAAAAAGAATGTTGACGGAGTGCTTGTCTTATTTCCATTTGAGCCAAGTTACTATGAACGTTACGCTATTCCGGTCAAATATGTTGGTCATCCATTGGCAAATCAATTTCCGGAACAACCTGATGTCGATAATGCACGACTTCAGCTAGGACTTGGGAGAACAGAAAAGATAACGGCTATTTTACCGGGTTCACGTATGAGTGAAATCGATCGTATGGCAGATGTTTACCTTCAAGCGGCCGAAAAACTTTATGAAGTTTATCCCGATATGAAGTTTGTTATTCCCTGTGTACATGAAAAGGCTAAACAACGTATTCAGCTGGCGATAACCCAATATGCCCCACACATTAAAGTACTGCTCGTTGATGGACAATCTCGCCAAGTTATTGAAGCCTGTGATCAGGCCTTGGTTACCTCAGGTACAGCAACTTTGGAATGTGCTTTAATGAAAAAACCGATGGTTCTTTCAATTATTATCAATAGTTTTTCTTATTGGATTATGAGTAAGCTCGTCAAGACACCATGGATTGGTTTACCTAATATTTTGGCACAAAGGGATTTGGTGAAAGAGCTTATTCAACAAGAGGCAACCGCTGACAAAATTGCGCTGCACATGGCGAAGGTGATCGCTGACACCGCAATTAGAAACAGACAGATTAAAGCTTTTGAAGAACAGTATCGTGAGCTAAAACAGAATGCTTCAGAGCTAGCTGCAGACGCATTAGATGAATGGGTTTTTAAGCTTGATTAACCCTCGGTACTTTCTCCCAAAAAGAGGTCAAAATGAATCAGGATAGTTTATTTTCTGAGCAAGATGCGCCAGAATTCTTCTCCTTGACCGGCAAGACGGTTGGAGTTGATGAAGTCGGGCGCGGTCCTCTTATTGGTGACGTGGTCGCCGCTGCCGTTATCCTTCCTCAAAATTGTGACCTTCCTCTGCGAGATAGTAAAAAGCTCAGTGAAGAGAAAAGAGAGTCTCTTGCCGAAGCGATCAAAAAGCAGGCCGTCGCTTACGCTATTTGTGCAGCTTCTCCAACCGAAATTGATGAGCTTAATATTTTGCATGCCACAATGCTGGCGATGAAAAGAGCCATTCATCAAATTGTTGAACAAGGCCATGAAGTTGACTATGTCTACGTTGACGGCAATCGTTGCCCACAAACCACTCAAACTTGCCAGTCGGTTGTTAAAGGGGATGACCGGGTTATGGAAATCAGCGCAGCTTCAATATTGGCTAAGGTTTATCGAGACAGACAGATGCTCGAATTACACGAAAAATATCCTCAATATGGCTTTAATGAACACAAAGGCTATCCAACCGCTAAACATCTTGCCGCTTTAAAGCAATTTGGCATGATTCCTGATTACAGAAAAACGTTTAAACCGGTAAAAACTATAATTGATAGCCAGTCATAATCTATTTACTATGATCAGGCTGTTGATATTATGATGAGGCAAGCAGACATGTCGACAACGCTAGAACAGGTTGAAAAAACCGCTCAGTTAAGTAAAAACAATCAAATGAGCTTGATGGTTTTTCAGGTACAGTTCCCCAAACAAGGCTATGAACCACCTTATTATGGTATGAATGTCTTTAAGGTACGGGAAGTCTTGGAAGGTCGTGCTTACCAGGTCTCTGATATGCCGGATGCCAATCCGCTGATTGAAGGGATGATTGAGTTGCGTGGGGTCTATCTGCCAGTCATTAATCTTCCAAAGTGGATGGGGTTCGAAATGACAGAGGAAGAGAGAGAGAAATCGATTGTTATCGTTTCTGACTTCAGTCATAACTTCGTCGGTTTACGGGTCTCTTACATCCACGGGGTAGAGGAGAAAAACTGGTCAGATATCCATCCTGCTGGAAATTATAACGTCAATGTGAATACCAACCAGATTGTAAACCACACCTACCTTGAAGACAGTGAAACACTGTGCTTTATTTTGGATATTGAAAAATTATTAATTGAAGCCATGCCGACGATGGCAGAGAAAATTTTTGCTTCCGCTAAAGATGTTGAGAAGAGCGATCACAAATTTTCAGATTACATCCAGAACAGAACCATGCTTTTTGCTGAAGACAGTAAATCGATTCAGAAATATATGGGTATGGTGTTTGACCAGTTAGGGTTGAAGTACAAAAGTTTTGATAATGGTCGGTTGCTGTTGGACTATGTCCAAAGCTTAGAGACTATGGATGATATTTCTATTATCTTTACAGATTTAGAAATGCCCGTAGCATCAGGGCATACTGTGATTAAAACTCTAAGGGCTAATCCAAAAACCAAAGACATGCCTATTGTGGTACATACCTCAATGACCAGTGAGAACAACAGTCGTGAAGTTTTAGATATGGGGGCAAATTACTTTATCGGTAAAGTTGATACAGACTTAATCGTTGACACAATCAAAAAAGTCGAAAGTGAATTGCTTAATATATAAAATTTAAGGCAATAAAAAAGGGGCTTGATCAGAGCCCCTTTTTTGTACTAACTTTTAATTCAAATTAACGCTGACGTGCTTTGAATTTAGGGTTAGTTTTGCAAATTACGTACACTTTACCGCGACGTTTAACAACCTGACAGTCCTTGTGACGTGTC
>CAZJPO010000048.1:0-12811 GCA_964547865.1 uncultured Thiosulfatimonas sp. | reverse complement strand
TAATAATTCTTCTGTCATCAATAAGATTTATGACTAGTCATAAGTCCTTAATGGTTTAGTGAGGATTCGATAAGACTTGGAATGTCTTATTGAATCCGATTTAATCAATGGTGAGAGGACTGTTGAAGATATGTTTTATTGAATAGTCTTTTGAATAGAAGAGGGTTGGACTGTGATTAGCCACAAGTTTTGTATTGCTTACGGTACATTCTGGCGCGGTTCGATACTTTTTTGGCGACCTTAATTAACCAGTCTTTCTTTAGATAGTTTCGACGCTTATAGCCCGTATGACCTTCGTGGTATGCCAAGTAGAGTTTGAAGGTGTCTTTACGCGAGATTTTGAGACGTTTGTATGACTGATGGTTATACCAGCCGATGAAATCAAGTGAGTCCTCGATATCTGAACGGGATGCCCCCCAATTTCCAGTGGCTTTCATATAGTCGTGCCAAGTTCCATCTTTAGCCTGAGAATAGCCATAGGCAGAGGATTTCTTCGCTAAGGGGATAAAGCCAAGGGCATAATCTCTTTTTGGGCTGGCGTTGGGTTTGAAGCGTGACTCCTGATGAACAAATGCCATTAAGACATAGGGTGGCGTCCCCCATTTTTTATAGGATTTTCTCGCCGCATATTTCCAGTCCGTGTCGTGATAGTAGATAGAGCAAAGGTTGTCATAGGTGTGTTTGGGCGGCGGTGTAGTGCTACAACCTGAGAGTAAAGTCAGGCTTGCAATCAGAGTGGTTCCAAGGATTGATTTAATAAACGTCATGGCTCTCGTCTTTTTTTATTCAGAACTTCCATAGTTAAAGGTATAGCGATAAATAACACGCTTATTTTGGTCTAGCACTTCTACATGCCAACGCCCTTGCCAGGCACTCGCCATTTTTTTAGAAGACCAAGTTCTAAAAGAGTTCTCTTTGATATTGAGCTCAATTGTAGCAAGTATCTGATTTTCCGTACGCCATCGATGATAAACCTTTTGCCCTTCTGCTTGATGTATTTCTGTAAAGAAACTCAACTCACGAATATATTTCGGCACGGATTGGTTAAAAACCGTGACGGGTTCTCTCTGTTGTATGGATTGACTGATTATCGCACGCTTTATTTTAATCGGGCTTCCAACAATATCATCGAGTGGAATAGGCTGCAAAGCTTGTTTCTGACTTTCCTGTAGGTCTTTGCGTTGCGACTGAGTCAATAAGGTCAGAGGGTTACCAGAAGACTCTGTATCGGCAAGAACTGGCTTAGGTGTATTGGGTTCAGCGGTACCATTTATAATCGCTGCTTGTTCAGCTCTTTCGTTTTCGTATCTGCTGATAATGTGGGCTGCGGTGGCGATGCCACCAACGAGCATAATGGCAAACCAGATAAAGCGGTGTTTCCAATCTGGTTTATTGGCTTGTTGTTGCGCCAGCGTAACGTCTTCAACGGCTTGCTCCCAGCCTTCTTGGTAATACTGTCGAAGCTCCATGTCGCGGCGAATATCACTTGGCATGCTATTGACGCTTTTACCATCAATTGCCATCCGATAGCCTTTTTTGAAAGCGTACTGAAAATGAATGTTGTCCGTTTCTGGCAATCGCATAAATATCTATAATAATGGGTTAGGCTGATTTTGATTGGTCGAATAGGGCTTCAGTAAAACTTTGGCTTTCAAAAGCTCTCAAGTCATCAATTGACTCACCGACACCGATAAAACGGATTGGGATTTGAGTCTGCTCTGCCAGTGCATAAATAATTCCACCTTTGGCGGTCCCATCCAATTTAGTTAGAGTGATGCCTGAGACATCGACCGCTTCTTGGAACTGCTTAGCTTGGTTTAAAGCATTTTGTCCGGTCCCTGCGTCAATCACCAGCATGACTTCATGTGGCGCAGTTTCATCAACCTTAGCGATCACACGTTTTACCTTCTTCAACTCTTCCATTAGGTTTGACTGGGTGTGTAAACGACCTGCGGTATCAGCAATGAGGACATCGATATTTTTGGCTTTAGCAGACTGTACCGCATCAAAAATCACCGCAGCAGAGTCCGCCCCGGTTTTTTGTGCCATGACAGGCACGTTATTGCGTTCACCCCAGGTTTGTAACTGTTCAACTGCGGCTGCACGGAAGGTATCTCCGGCGGCCAGCATAACGGACTTGCCTTCTTCCTGATATTTTTTGGCCAGCTTACCAATCGTGGTGGTTTTACCAACCCCATTAATGCCGACCATCAAGATAACAAACGGTCCCTTGTTTTGAGCAATATGAGTGTCGATATCGAGTGGCTTGGACATAGGCTCGATAATTTCTTCCAACAGCGACTTAAGCGCACTGACTAGGGCTTCCGGATCTCTTAGCTCTTGTCGAGAAACTTGATCCGTTAGGGTTTTAATGATGCGATCCGTCGCATCGATTCCGACATCGGCTGTTAGTAGAATCATTTCAAGGTCATCTAGCAGATCATCATCAATCTCTTTTTTCCCCAAAACAAGATCGGCAATACTGTCAGTAAAGCCGCGACGTGTTTTGCTTAAGCCTTGTTTTAGACGGGTAAAGAAGCCTGGTTTAGATTTTTTTTCTTGAGCTTTTGGTTGGGGTTCGACTTCAGCCTCAACTGCAACAGGTGTGATCCCTGTTTGTTCCGCACGTTGTTCTGCGGGTTTCTCCGTTTCTTGTTTTTCTGTTGCCTCAGTCGCAGGCTCCGGCTCGTGCGCTACCGATTCCAAAATCTGTTGTGAAGCAGCTGGTTCTAACTTTTCGTCTGGTGCCTTTGCTTCGGCTGTTTCAGGTTGGATATCGTTCTGGACGATATCCTTGGCAGCGTCAGGTGTTTCTGCAGCTTCAGTAGGTTTTTCTTTTTTGCGGCGTAAAAACTTTAGCATGGATATCCTTAATTCTTGGCGTATTCAAGCTCTATCAATACTTGAATAAAAATTTAGATGTATTATAAATGAATTCTTTTTAGCTTGGGTCATCGTCATCGTGCGTTTATGATGAAATCTTTTTTGAGCAACTTCAATAGTCGTTATTGAGAGTCGACTATAAAACAGTGATAAGGATCTGAAATGTTAATAAACCGAATAGTAGCGAGATTGGCTGTCCTGACTTTAGCCTCTTGCTTTAGTTTGCCCGCCTTGGCCAAGGTGACGGAATATACATTAGATAATCAGATGAAAGTGATTGTAAAAGAGGATCACCGTGCGCCAGTGGTGGTTCACCAAGTTTGGTACCGAGTGGGTTCTAATCACGAATACAACGGTATCACCGGAATCTCTCACATGCTTGAGCACATGATGTTCATGGGTACCAAAAATATGAAGTCAGGTGAGTTTTCAGAGATCGTCTCCAAAATGGGTGGGCGAGAGAATGCGTTTACCTCCAGTGACTACACGGCCTACTATCAGATTATCGGTAAACAACACTTGGCTGAAGTGATGCGTATGGAGAGTGATCGTATGCGCAATATCATTATTACTGAAGAAGAGTTTCAGAGAGAACGCGATGTGGTGACCGAAGAGCGTCGCTGGCGTACAGAAGATAAGCCGGCGGGCAAGCTCTATGAACAATTTAAAGCAGCGGCCTTTATGAATAGTCCGTCGCACCATCCAATTATTGGCTGGATGTCGGATATTAAAAACTACACGGTAGAGGACCTTAGAGCTTGGTACAAGCGCTGGTATGCGCCAAACAATGCCATTTTGGTTGTGGTGGGTGATGTCGACCCAGATGAAGTTATCAAACTGGCTAAACAAACCTATGGGCAATATAAAGCACAAGAAATCGTCCAGGCGAAACCACAGATAGAAGTTCAGCAGGAAGGTGAACGTCGTATTACTTTGAAAGAGGCCACAGAAACACCACAGGTGTTAATGGGCTTTCACGTACCCACATTAGTGACGGCAAAAGATGAAAAAGAGCGCAGAGAGGTTTACGCTCTGGAGGTTTTAAGCTCAGTTTTAGATGGTGGTTCATCTGCAAGACTGCCCAAAAACTTAGTTCGTAAAGCGCAAACTTTGGCTGGCGTTGGGGCTGGATATGATGGAACAGATCGCTTGAAGACCTTGTTTCTTTTTGAGGCCACCCCTTCAGCAGGTGTAACGCCGCAACAGGCTGAAGAGGCTATTTGGAAAGAGATAGAAAAAGTCAAAAGTGAATTGGTTTCTGAACAGGAGTTGAACCGTGTTTTGGCACAGTCAGAATCTCAGTACATTTATCATCAAGACTCCATTCAATCGCAAGCTATGGTTTTGGGTTCCTTAGTGACAGTTGGCTTGTCGGTTGATACTTTGGAAAACTGGATTGATGAAATTAGAAAAGTCACACCAGAAGAGGTTAGGCAAGTTGCTCAGAAATACCTTTTAAGGGATAAGCTGACGATTGCGACTCTATTACCGGATGGAAAAAAGAACAAAACTTCAAACACTAAGAGCTACGGAGGGCGCCACTAATGAAAAAAGCGATGTTTAGTAAAGTTATTGTCTTGCTAGGTTTGTTCTTCAGCTCGGCATCTTTGGCGACGGTTCAAATTGAAACCTGGAAAACTTCAAAAGGCACTAAGGTTCTATTTGTAGAAGCCAAACAGTTGCCGATGCTTGATATTGATGTGACCTTTGATGCCGGTTCAGCTCGCGACGGCGAGAATGGTGGACTGGCGAATTTAACCTCTAGCTTGATTGGGACGGCCACGTCTAACCTCGATGAGGAACAGATTTCAGAGGCCTTTAATGATATTGGAGCCAACCTTGGATCCGGAGCCAGTTTGGATAATGCTTCGCTTTCACTCAGAACCTTGACTCGTCCCGAGATCAAGCAAAAAGCTTTAGATCGATTTGTGGAGGTCTTGACAGACTCACGATTTGATCAGGCGATATTCGACCGAGAAATCAAACGACTCAAAATTGGGTTGCGCCAAAAATCAGTCAAACCTCAAGTGATTAACAGGGAAAAGCTAATGGAAACCCTGTATGGCGATCACCCTTATGCTCAACCGTCTTCAGGAACATTAGCGTCTGTAGAAAACCTTTCGGTTGAAAAGATTCAGCAGTTCTATAAAACCTATTATGTTGCTAACAATGCCGTTATTTCGATGGTGGGTAATGTGAGTTTGGCTGAGGCAAAAGCCATTGCAGAAAAGCTAACCGAAAAAATGCCTGCTGGGAAAAAGGCGAACCCGATCGCCGAACCTAAAGTGAGTTATAAAGCTGAAACGATTAAAGTCGATTTTGATTCGACACAGACCTATTATGCGTTTGCAAAGCAGTCTGTGAAAAGAGGAGATCCAGACTGGGTGCCTCTATATGTCGGTAACCATCTATTTGGTGGATCTGGTTTTGCGTCTTTTTTAATGGAAGAAGTACGTGAAAAACGCGGTTTAGTTTATAGCGTCTACAGTTATTTTTCGCCATTTAAACAGAATGGACTATTTGTAGTTGGTTTATCGACTAAAAATGCCAGTGCTTTGGAAGCTGACAAGGTCGTTAAGGATACACTGGATGGTTTTCTTAAAGACTTTCCAGAAGAAAAACTGCAAGCAATTAAAGATAACCTAACAGGTGGGTTCCCTCTGAGAATTGACAGCAACAGTAAAATTCTTGGCTATATAACGTTGATCGGCTTCTATGATTTGCCACTGAATTATCTTGACTGGTTCCCACAACAAGTCGAGAAGGTCACTAAAGAAGACGTGCTTAAAGCATGGCGAAAACAGGTTGTGCCGGAAGAGATGGTCACGATTATGGTCGGTAAGCCAGAATAGGTTTTAAAATGGCGAGAAGACCTGCAAGAAAGTCTCAAAAACCGCCCCAAGCAAGCGGGCAGAAGGGACAAGTTCGAATTATTGGCGGCGACTGGCGGGGTAGAAAACTCCCCGTTTTAAAAGCTGAAGGGTTGAGACCGACCTCTGATCGAGTTCGCGAGACACTTTTTAACTGGCTGCAATTTGACATAGCTGGCGCTCGCTGTCTCGATGTCTTTGCGGGATCTGGAGCTTTGGGGTTTGAAGCCGCTTCAAGAGGGGCTAAGCAGGTTGTCATGCTTGAGTTAAGCACTGCTAATGCAACGTCACTCAAAAGCAATTGCCAGTTATTGAAAGCCGATAGTATCGTGGTGCATCAAGTGGATAGTTTGACTTGGTTAAGTCGGACTTCTGAGCAGGCCTATGATGCCATCTTTTTAGACCCACCGTTCCATAAAGACTTTATGCAAGAAAGCCTTAACTTACTCTTTGAAAATGGCTATATAGGCGATGGGACGACTATTTACCTTGAGCAAGAGAACGACTTGAATTGGCCACAGTTAGCAAGCGGTTGGGTTTGCAAAAAAGAAAAAAAGACTTCGCAGGTGAGATTCGGCCTCTTTATTAAAGAGGCCGAGTAGGGTTTATTGAGGGTGGTTTTTTTAGCTTTGATTTGCAAAGGGCTTTTCTAGATTGTTTGTCGTTTGAGTGGCTTGTAGTGAAAGTGATTCCTTTTTTCCACCAGCTTGCATTGAGTAAGAAAAGTTAAGTAACTCATCACGAATAAAGTTTTGATCGATAGTGGTAAATCAAAAAGGTGTTAGTGATCGCTTTACTCTGAAGGCGTAAACACTTAAAAATGAGGAGTTGTTCTATAGTTACATCTCTATGTTTAAGGTTTAAAGTCACTTTCCATACCATGGGTTGAAGCTTGCTATTATGTTTGCTTAAGCTTGGTTAATAAATGAGTTTTTGGGCAGCAAGGAGCTTTCAGACTTGATGGGCTTGGCGTAAAATAGGTTTAACTTCTCGTTTGACTAGGAAACTTTATGTCCATCACCGCAGTTTACCCCGGTACCTTTGATCCAATTACCTGTGGTCATTTTGATTTGATTGAACGCGCAGCTCGTTTTTATGACCGTTTGGTGATTGCGGTTGCAGATAATCGTAATAAAAACTCCCTATTCACTCTGGATGAAAGAGTCCTTTTGGCAAAAGAAGTCACCCGGTCCCTCTCTAATGTTGAGGTGATAGGCTTTAGTGGTCTGTTAGTTGATTTTGTTCAAGAAATTGATGGCAATGTTTTATTGCGAGGATTACGAGCTGTTTCTGACTTTGAGTATGAGTTTCAATTAGCCTCTATGAATCGTAAACTAGCTCCCGAAATTGAAACCATGTTTATGACCCCGGCAGAGCAGTTTGCTTTTATTTCTTCTAGCTTGGTGAGAGAAATTTCTGTTTTAGGGGGCGATGTCTCAGAGTTTGTTCACCCAGTTGTGGGTGAGGCTCTCCGGGAAAAATTAGCGCAATAGCGCCTTGTGCTAGGTTCTATTAATGGTAATCAATTCGTGTGGTACTTGTATTTGAGAACCATCTTTTAGATAAAGAATAACCGTCACCTGCCATACCATTTCTTTGGTTGTACAAAAGGCCAGCATCGACTTCCCGGTATAGCCTGTTGTTGACTGCGCTTCCAATTCAGTTCGGTTGAAACCCATATACATATTGACGCCTGAGATATCGAGTTCCGCTTTTACAATCTCTAAATTTTGAATCTGCATCTCAATAGAGAGAGGTCTGGCAATAGGAATCGGGTTGGGCATTATCTTAAGTGTGACTGCTGAATTGCCTTCTTTAGTGGTACAACTCTGTTGATGCAGGTCGCATTCTGGAGCCACTTTCCAAACCGTTATATTTTCCTCAGATTGTTGTGAACAGCCTGACAAGGAAAATAGGCTGATGGCGATAATTAGGGCTGAAATTGCCACTGATTTCTGTTTAATCATGAATCGAACTCAGTTTGGTTAAATGAACCTTTATCTTATAGGAATTTAACTTGAAAAGGCTGTCAAAAATCTTGATCTATCACAATGAGACGACCTTCTCGTATTGGCTAAATTGACTCCGGTTTAGAATCGGTTAAAATACACCTCGTTATGTACTTAAGGTAATATGGGTTTTTTAAAGTAGGAAGTGACGGTTTGATGGTAAAGCCAGAGCAGTTGGTTGAGCAGTTTTTGATGGGCAGTAAACAGTCCAAATCGGGTTTAAGGCGACTACAGTTGTTGAGTAAAATCTCGGATTTGGGAAGCTTGTCAGAAGCTGCTCAAGCCTGCGGGATGAGCTATAAAGGCGCTTGGCAGGCAGTCGATGCGATGAATACGCTTGCCGGAGAGCGTTTAATTTTCTCTCAAAAAGGCGGGGCAGGCGGCGGTGGGACCACTCTGACTGACGCAGGTGAAGCGCTGCTATCATCTTACCTTTTATTTATTGAAAGCATGCATCACTGGATTCGGGAGCTAGAGTCGCTTTCACCAGAGTTAATGAGCCAGACAGAGTTGATGAGAAAAGTCTCTATGAAAACCAGCGCAAGGAATATGTTTCATGGCACCGTGACTTCTATTCTTGAAGGGGAAGTTGACTGCGAAGTGGTGGTCTCAATTGGATCGCACACAAATGTGGTAGCACAAATTACCCCAAGCAGCGTAGCGAGGCTAGGGCTGTCTAAAGGATCGGATGTTTACGCCTTGATTAAAGCCAGTTGGGTCATTTTGGCTGAAGATACTTCAGGTGCATTTAAAGTCAGTGCTCGCAATCAGTTTTGTGGTGAGGTGAGACAATTGGAGCAGGGACGGGTGAATAGTGATGTGACGCTTGAACTTGCGGATGGGCAGCAAATTTCGGCGATTGTCACCAATGAAAGTGTTAAGAACCTTGGACTGCAAATGGGGGCAAAGGCATGTGCCTTTGTGAAATCTTCTCAAGTTTTATTGGCGGTATCTGATTAAAGGTAGGCAATGATGGCACGTTTTTGTTTAAACCAAGTCTCAGGAATAAAACCTACATGGTTTGAATTAAGGTGGTTTAGTCCTCTTCGTTTCAAAACCGCTTTGATCCCCTGGAGCCTTATCTTGCTAACTCAGCTGTTCGTCGGAGCGGCACAGGCGGGGCAAGCCAATATTGCGGTGGCCGCAAATTTTGCAAAGACCATTGAGGTGCTCGGCGATATTTTTAATCGTCAATCAGGACATCGAATTAAGTTCTCTGCCGGGCCGACGGGAAAGCTCTATGCACAGATTAGAAATGGCGCACCCTTTGATGCCTATTTTGCGGCTGACGAAAAACAGCCCCTCAGGGTGATTGCTGATGGTTTGGCCGATCAACAGCAATATTTTGTTTATGCTGAAGGAAAAATTGCTTTATATAGCCCGACTTTTCCTGTTCACCAATCTCCTTTAGTCGTTCTAAAAAAAGGGGATTTTCGCTACCTAGCCATTGCTAACCCCAAAACCGCACCCTATGGAGACCGAGCGGTGTTTTTTTTAAAACAGAAAGGGTTGTATAGCGGATTAAGATCTAAATTGGTGAACGGTGAGAGTGTCGGAAATGCGTTTAGATATTTAGTTACTGGAAATGCGAAGATTGGATTTGTTGCCTTGTCACAACTGGTTGATATTGAGAGCCCTCTCTATCAAAAAGGCCATTATTGGGTGGTGCCGGAGGGGGAATACCTCCCGATCAAACAGGGGGCGGTTTTACTGAAAAGAGGCGAAAAAAATCGTGCTGCCGTTGAGTTTATGGCATTTATGCAAACTAAACAGGCTCGAGACCTTATTCAGCGTTATGGCTATCAAACAGCGACAACAGGTGTGAAATAGGTCGAATACTTATGACGGAATTTTTTGGAACACCGATCTCCCTTAGCCCTATTTGGCTGACATTAGAGATTGCAGCTTGGACAACCGTTATTCTGCTTTTGTTGGGGACGCCTATTGCGTGGTGGATGGCTCGGATGCAACACGCTTCTAAAATCTTTTTGGAAGCACTGGTTGCTTTGCCGCTGGTTTTACCCCCAACTGTACTCGGTTTTTATCTGTTAATCATGTTAAACCCTGACGGTCAGGTCACGCAGTTTTTAAGATTGTTTGGCTTTGAAGGCCAGTTAACATTTAGCAAAACAGGTTTGATTATCGGCTCAGTGTTTTATTCATTGCCGTTTGCCATCCAACCCTTAATGCATGCTTTTGAATCTGTACCCCAAAGACTTTTAGATGCCGCAGAGACACTGCGAGCATCAAAACTTGATCAGTTTTTTACCATTGTCATGCCTTTAGCCCAACGCGGATTTTTAATTGCAGCAACGCTTACGTTTGCACACACCGTGGGAGAGTTTGGTGTGGTCTTGATGATCGGGGGCAATATCCCAGAGGAAACCCGGGTGGTGTCGATTGCTATTTTTGATCATGTTGAAAGCCTGGAATATGCACAGGCACACTTGCTTTCGGGATTGATGTTAATTTTCTCGCTAACCGTTCTTTTACTGGTGTACGGTCTGAATCGCAGATTCAGTGTAAAGGTTGGATAGAATGAAGAATCAACAGCCAATGATGAAGGGAAATCTGACTCTCAACTTAGGGTCGTTCCAATTAGAGACGGGAGACTTTGCGTTTTCCACACAAGGGATTACCGCTATTTCTGGCTCCTCGGGATGTGGTAAAAGTACTTTTTTGAGAGCGCTTTGTGGCCTAGAGAATAAGCTCCAGGGTGAACTCTATTTTGGCGAAGAGCCTTGGTTAAACTCTAAGGTGATTAAGCCTGTACAGCACCGCAATGTTGGTTTTGTTTTTCAAGATGCGGCTTTATTTCCACACCAGACCGTTTTAGGTAACCTAAACTATGCGGTTAAACGTTCTCCTAAATTTTTGGATGAAAAACAATTTGAAGAGACCGTTTCTCGCATGGGGATCAAGGATCTATTCCCCCGAACAATCGATACGCTTTCAGGGGGAGAAAAACAACGTGTCGCCATCACTCGAGCACTGCTGGCTCAGCCTGATATCTTGTTTATGGACGAACCGCTTTCAGCTCTAGATTGGCAAGCTAAAGAAGAGATATTGAACCTGATAGAAGAGGTCGTTGAACACTTCAAAGTACCTTTGATTTTTATCAGCCACTCTCCTGCTGAAGTCGAACGCCTTGCCGATAGAGTCGTGTTTATGGCTCAGGGGCGGATTGAGCAGGTTGCTTCTCTCCACGATGCACTGGATAACCCTAAATCACCACTGTTTAGAGATGTAGGTGTGGTCTCTGTATTAGAGGGCGAGATTCAAGACGAGCCTGAAAACAAAGTCGATGATCTAATCTCTGTGAAAGTGGGAGAGGAGACACTTTGGTTATCTGATGTGGATGATGTAAATAGAACATCGGTCAGGATTAGGGTTTTGGCCAAAGATGTGAGTTTAGCCCTTGCCGATCCGGAGCAACTCAGTATTCTTAATCATCTTCCCGCCGAAGTTTTGGAGATGATACCGTCAGGCAAAGCAAAGGTTTTGGTACGTTTGGGCTTGAGGGGGCAGCAAAAACTGTTCGCTGAAATTACACTCCACTCTGCCGACCGTTTGGGTATTAAGGCAGGTGTGAAGCTCTTCGCATTGATTAAGAGCGTTTCTCTTTCAAAATAGTACTTTAATCGTTGGCTAAAAAAGTGTTTATTAGAACAACAAACCTCTCATAGAGGGGGAGTCAGTTCACTTCATCTTTTAGTCGAGCTATTTTGGTTCAGGTTGGCATTTCGGGCAGAAGTAACTTGCGCGCTGATTGATAATGATGCGTTCAATCGAAGCATTGCATTTTGAACAGGGCTTCCCTGCTTGGTCATAAACATTTAATTCTTGCACAAAATAGCCTGGCTTGCCGTCTGGAGACATAAAGTTTTTTAAAGTCGTGCCGCCTTTTTCAATGGCCGTAGCGATCACCGTTTTAATATTTTTTGCGAGTTGTTGGCACTGCTTTTTTGTTAAATCCTTAGCGGGCGTCAGAGGGTGGAGTCCGGTTAGAAAAAGTGACTCGTTGGCATAAATATTACCCGCGCCCACCACGATATGGCTATTCATAACAAAGCTCTTGATGGCAATTTTTCGATTGCGGGTTTTATCATAAAGGTAGTCACCGTTAAATCTGTCGGATAAGGGTTCGGGCCCTAAACTCTTTAACCGTTCGTGATTGAATATGTCGCCATCTGCTTTACTGTGCCACAAAACAGAGCCAAAGCGCCTGGGGTCATTCAGCCTGAGAATAAAGCCGTTAGAGAGTTCGATATCCACATGATCGTGTTTTTTTATCGGGGTCTCTTTCGGGATAATTCGCAAAGTTCCTGACATGCCCAAATGAATTAATAGCGTACCTATTTCTGTATTAAGCAGAAGGTATTTGCCACGTCGATCGATAGAAAGGAAATGTTGTTGTGGAAGGATTTTAGATAGAGTCTGATCCACAGGCCATCTCAAGTTTGGATTTCTGACCGTAAAGGACGAGATTGTTTGGTGCTCAGACTTCTGCAGTATGCCTCTTCGAGTGGTTTCAACTTCTGGTAGTTCCGGCATGCCTTGTCATTCCTTATTTGAGCATATTTGTCTCAGGCATATTGTAAACAAATTGAAATACTTACGTCAGAAATCGGTCACTCTTTTACTCGTGTTATCAACATAAAATAAAAGTCAGGGGTAATGTTATTGGCATAAAAATTGAGTATCGAACAGATAGATAGTCAATTTATTGATTAATTTATAGAAGAATTTGTCGATAACTTTATTAAGAAACAAATTTTTTAAAGAACAAAAAAGAAGAATCAAGATGAATAGTTCGAATTATACTGTGGAATTTAATGGTTATGATTATGTGGTTCTATTTGGCGCAAGAGTTGTAGCAGCTTTTGGAAGTAGTGAAGAGGCGTATCATGCTAAGCGTGCTTTTGAAGATAAGCCGAAACCATCAGCGTTTGATAAGACGCCTCCGGCAATGAGACTAGCGAAAGCGCAATATCAGAGAGCGTTCAAAATTCTGTGTCAGTCTAGTTTGCCTCTAGATATCTAGCACCT
>CAZJPO010000047.1:0-12831 GCA_964547865.1 uncultured Thiosulfatimonas sp. | reverse complement strand
GAACTGCCGCAGGAAGCATTTCTAGCCATTCTAGATACGGGAGATTCTTAAGGATGAGTTTTGAACTGATTTTAGTGATTGTGACGGCGATTACAGGGGTCATTACTTATGTAGATAAGGTCGTGTGGCGTCCAAAACGTGAGTCGGCGATGATGCCTGACAAAGAACCGATAATTGTTGAATATGCGCGCTCTTTATTCCCGGTCTTTATTGTTGTATTGGTTTTGCGCTCTTTTATTATCGAGCCTTTTAGAATTCCATCCGGCTCCATGTACCCAACTCTTCAGATTGGTGACTTTATTGCCGTCAATAAGTTTGCCTACGGTGTCAAGCTACCGGTTACTCAAACAACGATTATTCCGGTTTCTCTGCCCGAGAGAGGAGATGTTGTGGTCTTTAAATTCCCAGAGGATCCTGATGTTGATTACATCAAGCGTGTTGCCGGAATTCCAGGGGATGAGATCGCTTATATTGGCCGAACTCTGTTTATCAACGGCAAGGCTGTAAAAGCAGAATTTACTGGTAAATACCATGGCATAGAGTCAAGCGCCATTATGAATGGGGCGTCGATCATTGAAGAGACTTACCCAGGTGGCCACAAGCATCAAATTTTGCATGATTTAAATAAGAGTGCCTATGACATGCAGACGGTTGTGGTACCTGAAGGCCATTACTTTATGATTGGTGATAACCGAGATCACAGTAATGACAGCCGTTTTTGGGGTTTTGTGCCAGAGAAAAACCTTAAAGGTAAAGCATTTGGTGTTTGGATGAATTGGGATAATGGCATGCATCTGAATCGTTTAGGTGAAGGAATCCAGTAATGGGTAAGTCCAACCAGCCAAAGAATGCCCTAAACTCTGACAGAATTTCGAAGCTTCAACGGCTGTCGAAAAAACTGGGCTATGAGTACCAAGATTTGGCGTTGTTACAGCATGCACTTACACATCGCAGCATGGGTTCTATTAACAACGAACGGCTGGAATTTCTCGGCGACAGCTTAGTCAACTTTATGGTGGCAGATGTACTGTTTCATCAATTCTCAAATCTACCTGAAGGCGACATGAGTCGTGTAAGGGCTCATTTAGTTAAGGGCGATACCTTGGCGGTGATTGGGCGAGAATATGATCTCAGTGACTATTTAGTACTCGGCCCTGGTGAGCTCAAAAGTGGCGGCTACCGCCGAGATTCGATTATTGCCGATGCGGTTGAGGCAATTATCGCTTCGGTCTATGAAGACGGTGGTTTAGAGGCCTGTCGTGCGTTAGTGATGCGTTTATACGAAAAGCGCCTACATGATCTTGATCCTAAGAAAGTTGGTAAAGACCCAAAAACCCGTTTACAAGAGTTTCTACAATCGAGAAATGAGCAGTTACCAGAGTATTCGATTATCAGCGTCAATGGGGCGGCACACGCTCAAGAGTTTACGGTTTCGTGTTACGTTAATAAACTGAATTCTAAGTTTGAAGCTGTTGACTCTAGTCGTCGTAAAGCAGAGCAAAAGGCGGCTGAAATTGCACTTGAAGCTCTGGGGCAAGTCTAGACAGATTTGCACCAAGTTAAGGTCAATTTTTGGCCTGTCTTGAAAACCGTTATCAACCTTTCTTTTCAAAATAGAATACTAGATACTAACCTAATAACAGATTCATTCTTAAATGGTATGAGCACATGGCAGATAAAAAACTTTCTTTAGACGATATCCTAGCGGCAACAGACGAGAACCAAGCTCAAACGGGAGTGAATGGGTACAAATCTGGATTTGCTGCCGTTATTGGTCGCCCGAATGTCGGTAAATCAACCATTATGAATGAGATGCTAGGGCAAAAGCTGAGCATTACCTCTCATAAGCCTCAGACCACTCGCCACCGTATCCACGGTATCTACACTACGGATAATTTTCAAATTGTCTATGTCGATACGCCAGGTATGCACTTGGGGGGGCAGAAGTCTATTAACACCTACATGAATAAAATGGCAAAAAGTGCCTTTGACGATGTAGATGTGGTTCTGTTTGTGGTTGAAGCGGGGCGTTGGACCAAAGAAGACCAAGCGGTTGCCAAAAAACTTCAGCATGTCGAAGTGCCGATTATTGTCTTGGTTAACAAAGTCGATAAATTTAAAGATAAAGAAGCACTGTTCCCCTTTATTCAACAGGTTTCCGAAGCCGTTGAAATGGACACTTTGATTCCTATCTCAGCTCATAAAAAAATAGGTTTGGATGCCGTTCAGTCTGAAATCTTGAGGCGTTTTAATGAACAGGCTCCGATCTTTCCTGAAGACTTCGTCACCGATCGTTCTACACGGTTCTTAGCGGCGGAGATTATTCGTGAAAAGCTAATGCGAACGCTTGGAGACGAAGTACCCTACGGATCAACGGTTGAAATTGAGCAGTTTGAGTTTGATGAAGAAGAGGGGCGCTGGGTGATTCACGCTTTGATTCTTGTCGAGCGCTCTGGCCAAAAACAGATCGTGATTGGTAAGAAAGGCGCGCTGATTAAGAAAATGGGCTCGCAGGCGAGAAAGGATTTAATTAACCTTTTAGACAGCCGTGTTCATCTGGAGTTGTGGGTTAAGGTTAAAGAGAACTGGTCTGATGACGCCCGTGCTTTAGCGAGTTTAGGATATGACGATAACCACTCTAGTTAGCTTATTTAGCTTCTAGGCCTATTGATTCTCCAACAATTAGCCTGATCAATTTTAGAGGGTAGCTGGAACCTTATCATGGAAATTGAACAACCCGCCTTTGTACTCCATGCTCGACCCTACCGAGAAACCAGCGCTTTAGTGACCTTTTTTACCCCTGAACATGGCAAGATCAACGGAGTGGTTAAAGGCGTGCGTGGAGGGAGAAAGTCTGCCCTGCAAAAAGCCGCAAGCATTCAGCCTTTTCAGCAAGTCAATCTCCAGTGGCGCGATAAGCCTGCTGCGACTTCGGATTTGGTTTCTATTAAACAGCTCGAACCGCAACCGCTGCGATTTCCTTTGCAAGCAGAGTCAAATGTCTGCGGGCTGTATCTTAATGAAATCCTTTATCGTTTACTTTACCCTCGCGTGGCTCAGCCCAAGTTGTTTGAGGTTTATCAGAAAGCGCTGTATGAACTACTGGCCTCTGAAAATCGTTCTCAGCAGGCTTGGGCGCTGCGTCAATTTGAATTTCAGCTACTTTCGCAAATGGGGCATGGCTTGGTGTGTGATGAAGATGCTGAACAGCGGCCAATTCAAAAAGAAAACGACTATTTTTATTACCCGCAGTATGGAACGGTTCAAGCAGAAGTGGATCCGCAAAAGCTGGGTGTGTTAATAAAGGGTGACTGTTTACTAAATCTGATGGAGGGTGAGTTCAATCAAGAATGCCTAGCTACCTGGAAGCGACTTTTAAGAGCCACCCTAGCAGAATACTTAGGGGACAAACCGATTAAAACTCGAGAACTTTTTCGTTAGTTATTGTAGGTTTCAAAAAAGGTCAAATCCCGACCTTATTTCCGACGCATTTGATCACTCAAAAAGCCCTATAATAAGCACTATCTTTATGCCAGCTTAAAGGCGATTAAATCTTAAAGCTTGGATAACCCAAATTTGTAAAAAGGAAATCAAATGAACCCTATTTTTCTTGGTTTGAATATTGACCATGTTGCGACTTTGAGACAAGCGCGTGGCACGTCCTATCCCGATCCGATCAAAGCGGCTTTAGACGCAGAGATGGCGGGTGCAGATAGTATTACGCTGCATTTGCGTGAAGATCGCCGTCATATTCAAGATGAGGATGTAGCCCGTATTTCAGCTGTGCGTCAAACTAAAGTCAATTTAGAGATGGCGGCGACAGAAGAGATGGTCAGTATAGCCTGTCAATATCAACCTGAAGATGTTTGTTTGGTGCCTGAAAAACGTGAAGAGCTAACGACAGAAGGGGGATTGGATGTCGCTGGTCAAAAACCTTGGTTGACCGAAGTTTGTAATCGTTTAGCTGAAGCGGATTGCCGAGTCTCTCTTTTTATTGATCCTGATAAAGAACAGATTGATGCCGCTAAAACAGTGGGCGCGCCAGTGATTGAATTACACACGGGTACCTATGCTGAGCTGGAAAAACCAAGTGAAGTGGCCGAAGAGCTAGAGCGTATTCATCAAGCGGCTATCTATGCACAAAGTATCGGCTTGGTAGTGAATGCAGGCCATGGTTTGCACTATCACAATGTTCAGCCAATTGCGGCGATGAAAGAGATTGAGGAGCTCAATATTGGGCATGCGATTATTGCTCAAGCGGTTTTTTCTGGATTGCCTGAAGCGGTTCGCGAGATGAAGCGTTTAATGGTTGAAGCCAGACAGCAAGCTTATCTGACTGATAACTGCAGCTAGGAGCCAAAATGATTGTTGGGGTTGGAACTGATATTGTTGATGTTGAGCGGATTGAGAAAGTCTACAACAAACAGGGCGAAAGCTTTGCCAAGCGCTTGCTCTCTGACAGCGAACTGAATGAGTTTAAACATCAACTTTACCCTGAACGCTTTCTCGCCAAACGCTGGGCACTGAAAGAAGCGGTCTCAAAAGCGCTTGGAACGGGCATTGCCCAGGGGGTTCGTTTTAAAGACATGACGGTGGCTCACAAAGAGAGTGGGCAACCCTATTTGCTCCTTGATGGCTCAACCCTTATTAAGTCTAATGAGTTAGGGATTACGGATTGGGCAATCAGTATCAGCGATGAAAAGTACCACACGGTTGCATTTGTGGTTGCTGAGCACAGATAACCCACTCTTTACCCTGACTTGATTTGTCGTAAGTTATTCAAAGCTTTGATTAGCTTCTTTCCGATAAATAAATTAAGCTGTTGCCACTTTATTAAATATTCAAAGGATAATCGTGTATTTCTTTGAACGCGCTTTTCGCCCCTTTTTTATTGGCGGCAGTCTTTTCGCTGCTATCAGCATGCTGGTATGGTGGTTGAACTATCCGGTTGCCCAAGCCAATTTTTCGGGTGTTTCCTCGGTTTTTTGGCACGCTCATGAAATGGTGTTTGGTTACGCCTTAGCAACCGTTGCTGGTTTTCTATTAACGGCTGTGATGAATTGGACCGGCTTGAATTCTGCCTCTGGAAAATGGCTGGCAGCCGTGTTTGTGTTATGGGTTGTGGCTCGCCTAGGCTTTATTGTTGATCTGCCTTTGATCTGGGTAGCGGTGGTGGATGTTGCCTTTACCATTGGACTTTTTCTACACTTCTTTATGCCTGTTTATCGTCAAAAACAGTGGAAACAGATGGGGCTGGCCTCTAAGTTTTTACTGCTTATTCTGGCAAATTTAGTCTTCTATTTAGGCGCTTTTCAGGTAATGGATAACGGTGTCTATTTGGGGGTGATTTCAGGGCTGTTTTTAGTGCTTGCCATTAATCTCACCATGATGCGCCGTCTAATTCCCTTCTTTACCGAAAAAGCCCTTGGCTTGCCTGAAAAAGAAAATAATAAAGCCTTAGACATCATGGCTATTGTTGGCTTTTTTGCCTTGCTAATTAGCGCCATTGTCGCCCCGACGCACTGGATAACCGCGGTTATTGCTTTTCCCTTAGCGTTTGTCCACTTGATTCGATTTGTGAAGTGGTACCACCCAAATATCTGGCGGGTGGCTTTGCTGTGGCCTCTGCATGTTTCCTACGCCTTTATGATTGCCGGTATGGCCTTGTACGGCTTTGTGGGCTTGAACATGGTAAATGAGTCGATCGCTGTTCACGCCTTGGCTGCCGGAGGAATCGGGCTGTTGTGCTCTTCCATTATGGCTCGCATTTCACTCGGTCATACCAACCGCAATGTATTTAATCCGCCGACACTCGTGGTTTGGGTATTTTTGATTTTAGGCGTTACTGCGGTTATTCGAGTTGCATTTCCTCTGTTATTACCACAATACTCTATTTTGTGGATGCATCTGACACAGTGGGGCTGGATCATTGGATTTGGGCTGTTGACGATGGTTTATTGGAAAATACTATTGAAACCTAGTCCTACTAGAGATACGGGTGTTAGGCTTTAGATTCGTTTGTATGGATATGTTGAATAGTTCAAGAATAAGAACCATTCTGTTGCTAGCGGCCCCGCTCATTTTTCTGACGCTGTTATTTCACCTATGGTTATATACCTATCTCTTGAACCCGATTAGTGAGCAGAGTCAGCTATCTCAAACCTCTTGGCTGTCTGATTCTAAACCCGAATGTTCATCTGATGGCTTATCTAACGACTTATCTAAAGACTTAGGCAAAGGCTGTTCTATTGCATCTGAATTAGACACGGTTCAAGTCATCGGCCAGCTACCAAGTGTTCAAAGCAACCAATTTATCACGCTGATGGAGATTGATATTCAACCTGGCGAAGGGGACAGTACCTTAATAGAGCTTGAGCAGAGTCAAACCAACATTGTTCTGGTTCCTGTTGTTGAGGGTCAGCGTCGATGGGATTTACCTCACCATTTTTTTAGAAAGCATTGGGACGAAACTTGGGAGGCCTCTGCAAGATTGTATTACGACCATAGCATTGATGGTTTTCAGCTGGTCATTGATAGGCAAGCGGGTTCGGAATCGATACAGATTAAGTCTCTCAGCATTAGGCAATATCAAACAACAAGCTGGCACTCTCTTTGGATGGTGGGTTTGAGCTTGTTTTGGGTTATTTTATTGATTTTGATCGCAAAGAGCTTGGTAGGAAAGTCAGGGAAAAACAATATTTTGCTATTGGCGGTGTTCTTCGCCATCGTTTTGGGTACCCAAGTACCAAATGGGTTGTTTTCGCCGCTACAGCATTTGATGAATCACGCAATTAGTTTTCCCGAAGCAGCCCAAAAACCTGAAAAAGGCGGCTATGTCCAAATTAACAGCCGTGAGCTCCAGAAATATAGTCAGGCGCAGGATAAACCGACTAATTTAACTCTGCTTAAGAAATTAGGGCATGTCTCTCTGTTTATCGCCTTGACCATTCTTTTATGGTTCCGTTTTGACTTAACTTCACAGAGATCAAAAATTTTTTTAACAGCCTTGTTTATTGCGGTTTTAACTGAAGTAGCTCAGGGAATAGGGGCGACTCGAAGCCCATCATTCATGGATGTTGGGATTGATACAGTGGGTATTTTATTCGGCCTGTTGATTATTGCGTTTTTACAAAAAACGGTTCGGTTCAATAGGCTGTTTTCAAGCTAAACCGGTTCCTTTCAACAATACACTGAATTGTTAGATTTGCTCAACAATTTTGAAATTGTTTTTTCCAGCATGCTTTGCTTTATAAAGTGCGTGATCGGCCAAAGACAATAGCGTTTCTTGATTGTTAGCATCTTTTGGATAGCATGCGATACCGATACTGGCGTGAATTTCCAAAGATTGATTTTCAACTGAAACAGGTTGAGAAAAGGTTTGAATTATTTTTTTAGCGAGTATTTCCGTATTAGAAATATCATCAAGGTTTTCCATTAAGATTACAAACTCATCCCCGCCTATTCTTGCAACGGTGTCAGAGGCGCGAGTTGCTTGTTCTAATTTCTCAGCACAGTAAATCAAAACCTTATCTCCCGTGGCATGACCATAGTGATCATTGATCGGCTTAAAGTTATCCAAGTCAATAAACAGTAAAGCACATATGCTTGATTCTCTTTCAGCGCGTTTGACCGCCATCTCTAAACGATCCATAAATAGAGATCTATTCGGAATGTTGGTAAGGTAATCATGTCCTGCAAGGTGTTTAAGCAGTTCAGCCTGCTTAATCAATTTGGCTTCACTTTCTTTGCGTTCAGTAATGTCCATAACAATGGCTACAAAGTGGGTTTTACCGTTGATAGTGTGTTGCTGTACTCGCGCTTCTACATGGTAAAAAGAGCCATCTTGTCTGCAGTGACGGGCGTCAAAAACGACCATTTCTACTTCACCATGAATGATTGGATAGAGCTGTTCTAGGAAGGATTCGTAAGTAAAATCGGGTTTGATATCAACGGGTGTGAGTTTTTTAGTTCACTTAGCGGGTAGCCAATATTCTTTTGTGCACTCTTATTCGCATAATTGAATTTTAGATTTTTTCTGTCGAAGATATAGACTTCATTCATAGAGTTATCAACGATTAACCCAAGTGAATCCAGCTTGCTTTCGAGTGAGTTTCGATTAGTAACGTCTAGAACGGTGGCGACATATTGTCGTTCATCCCCAACAGTCATTAGTTGTACTCGAGCCTCAACATCGTAGAAAGAACCATCCTTTCTTTTATGACGCGTTTCAAAGACAACTTGGGAGGTTTTCTCTAGCTTTAGATCGTGAAGAACATGGATAAATTGATCGAAAGTATAGTCTGGTTTGATATCGACAGGCGTCATCTCAGAAATTTCTTCGAAGGTATAACCGATATTTTTTTCTGCAGACTGGTTGAAGTAGGTAAAGCGCAGATCATTACTAGAAAAAATATAGTACTCATTGTCACTACTGTCGATCATTTTCCCGAGATTGATCAGGTCTTGATTCTTTTTGAGGTCATTAGAAACATCCTGATAAACTGCCATGACATGCGCTTTGTCAATAATGATGACCTCGTTGAAACGCCAACCTTTTTGTCGGTCATCTGAATAGATATGAAGATCAAATGTCTCATCTTTGCCGGTTGCCAACACCCTATCAAGTACCTCAATCAGGCCAACTTCTTTTACACTCTTAAAAATATCAGTGAGTTTTTCGCCAATTAAATTTTCTCGATTAACGTTTTCAGTTTGTTCGGCAGTCTGGTTGATGGCCTTGATAATAAAGTCATCACCAACTTTTTGGTAGATGGCGATGTTATGGGGGATGTAATCAATATCGACTTTCATGAGAAGGTTGAGTGCTATCAAATATTTGGAATAATGGATTGAGTATAGCAAAGTGAGACGCAGCCTTAGGATAAATAATTTTATTAAAAATCAATTGTGACGTAATCAACTTTTGCTCCGTAAATCAGTACCTACAGATAAAGTCCGCAGCCCCTGTAGCAATGCTAGAATGGTTTCAACTTTGCAATGATAGTGAATTTTATCGATGGCGCTTCTTCTTTTTCCTTTTTGGGCATTAATCATAGTTTTAACCGCCTACCTGTTTCCAGAGTTCTTTGTTGATTTAAAGTCTTGGATCATTCCACTGTTAGTTTTAATTATGCTCGGAATGGGTCTGACTCTTCAGTGGCAGGACTTTAGACAAGTTTGGGCTTATCGCAAGATTGTCGCTGTCGGTGTGGCGCTACAGTTTTTAATTATGCCTTTTGCAGCTTGGATTATCTCTTTATCCTTCGGCTTATCTTTAGAGTTGATGATTGGCATGATGTTAGTCGGTGCAACGGCGGGTGGAACTGCTTCCAATGTCATGGCCTATTTAGCCAAAGGTGATGTGGCGCTATCGGTGAGTATGACCATGGTTTCAACCTTGGCTGCTGTAGTGATGTTGCCTTTACTTACCTTGTTGTATTTAGGTCAGAGTGTCGAAGTTCCCGCCATGTCGATGCTTGGCATGTTGATTAAAGTGATTATTCTTCCGATTGCGGCGGGGATGATTATTAACCATTTTCTACAAGACAAATTGAAGGGCTTTGTGCCTTGGTTCTCACTGTTCTCGATGGGGGCAATTCTGTTAATCATTGCGATTGTTGTGGCCTTAAACAGTGATAACTTGGTGACAGTCGCATGGTCAGTTGTGACGGCTGTCGTGCTTCATAACCTAATTGGACTGACTAGCGGTTACTGGATCGCTCGAAAGTTAGGTTATAACTCTGTTGTGGCGAGAACCGTGGCGATTGAAGTGGGCATGCAGAACTCAGGGTTGAGTGTGGCCTTGGCGTTGAAATATTTCACTGCCGCAAGCGCGCTTCCAGGCGCCTTATTCAGCATCTGGCACAACCTTTCAGGCGCGATGTTTGCCAGCTATTGGGCGAGCGAAGAGGACAGTGGTAAAAAGGCTGTTAAAACCAAGACTAACTAAAGCAGGAAATGTCGCCTGAGCTTTAAACCAACGATATTGCCAAACAGGGCAAATAAAAACCAAACCCAGCCGTGCGCTACCCGATGCAATCCCGCTGAAGAAGGCACCGATATTGCAGCCAGAAGCGAGGACGGCACCAAACCCCATAATTAGACCGCCCACCACACTGGCAACCAGTTGACGCTTACCGATTGGCAGAGGGTCTCTTGGATGAAATAGAGTGACCACAAAAGCCCCCATAATCACGCCAAATGTGGTTAGGCTGACAGGGTGTGTCAGTACCGACATGTCTAAACGAGTTTGGTTTTCCATGGAGTAGTCCCAAAATGGCCATTCAACGGGCAGGCTCAAAAGTTCAATGATCTGAATACCCCAAAATGGAAAAACAGCACTAATTGACCAAGGTGAACCACTTACCAGCAGTAACAGAGCGTTTAAAAACGCAAGCAACAGCCCCGCTTTTAACAGCGGTGTAAAACGGTTGGTTGAGCTGGGCAAAATCATTAAAGGTTCAACACTACCATTTTGTCTTGATTCAATGCTTAAGAGCACTCGATAGAGTACAAAGAGCAGTGACAGTTGCACCGCAAGCCCAAGTCCCCAGCCAAAGATTTCTTGAAATGCAAAAGGCGCTAGGGTTGGTAGGTGTCTCCAATCCTCAAAACTCCATGCCGCTAACAACCCGCCAATAACCATAAAACCGAGTGTCGGTAGGACGATGACCTGTTTTTGTCCCACTCGATTGAGGGTGCCAGAAGTACAGCCACACCCAATCTGCATACCAATCCCAAAGATAAACGCGCCTATGGGAACACTGAGGCTGAGAGGGCGGATTAAGCCATAGAAGTCTTGGTCTCCAAGGCTCTGAATCGCCAGTAGGGGGGCGAATAAAACGATGGCTCCTCCCAGCATCCAAATGATGGCTCTCATGCCCGCCGTATGCCCCTCATTGAGTAAGGTGCGAAAGCTACTACTAAAACCAAATTGAAAATAGTTCAGTGTGGCGCCGAGAAGCCCCCCAATAAAAAACAGTAGTAAACCAAAAGAGAGCGGGGTTGTGAAGAAGTACTGTGTGCCGATTAAACCGATTAAAATTGCAATAGGCGTCAATTGAATAGGGGAAAGGTTGCGAAACATAAAACGGTTAGCACGATAATTCGTGGTCTGAACTCACAGTTAATAATGATGCTCAATCCTAGTGCGAAACCCCTAAAGAATCCAGACAGTATTATTTATAGGTCAATTATTTACAGGGCCTCGAAAAACTGACTAGTTGCATATAAAACGTATGAACAACTAATTCTGATATCGCTCTTCGACTCTCACACCATCTTCAATAGTGTCACCGGGGTGGTTAATAATTTTTTGTCCGGTGTTCACGCCCGATAGAATTTGAACTTGCAGACCATTTCGTTGTCCAGGTTCAACAATTTGGCGTTGAGCGGTTTCATTTTCTACCGTAAAGACTGCCCAGCCATCTTGATAGCGGAATAACGCGCTTGAAGGGACTTGCAGGACTTGCTTTTCTTGCCAGAGGATAAACTTGGCTTCAACACGATAACCATCACCAAGTCGTTGCCATTGTTCAATAGGAGAGGTAAAGTCGGCAATCACCCAGACTCGCTGTTCTTCAACCCCAAGAGCAGAGACCTTGGTAAATCCAATCGGTTCAATCGTCTTGACGATGCCTTCCAGTGCCGCATCTCCCCCCCAGCGCTCAAACAGAACCTTCATCCCCGGTTTGATTTTCACCGCATCGGCTGAGAGCACATCTACTTCAATTTCTAGTGCACTTGGATCAGCAATTTCTAACAGGTATTCACCGGTGCTAATTGGCCCATCACATTGACGGTTTACTTTAAGTATTTGACCGTCGATAGGCGATAAAATCGCAACCTCTTCCTGCTTGGTATTCGCTGAATTTGTGCCAGAATTGGCGGCTGAATACTCGAGTGTAGTTTCCTCTGCATGAAGGTTGTGTTTAGCGACGTCGACCTCAAAATCAACCGTTCTTTGATTCGCACTGGCCATTTGCCAAGCGGTTTTAGATTTATCAAAGACGTCTTGCGAAACCAGTCCCTTTTTGACCAGCTGTTTATAGCGCTGATACTCGGTTTTGGCTTGAAGGGTTGAGACTTTGGCGGCATTAGCTTGTTGTTGTGCCGCAAGCAATGCGGATTGAGCAGCGGCCACTTCGGCCTCAGCTTGAGCGCGACTGCGAGAATCTAAAACTTGAGATTCTAAAGGCGTTACCCCAAATAACTTTTGACCTTTTTTAACCTGTGCGCCCACCTTTAGGTGCATGCGGCAGGCCATGCCATTTACAGGAGAAGAGATAACATAACGATCAATGACTCGGGTGCGGCCATCTTCCTCGATGCTAACGGTTAATGGCGCCTGCTTAACTTCAGTGGTTTCAATTAAGATGGGTTTTGGCCAAAAGCCCCAAACCAATAGCAGAATAATCACTACTGAGCCGATGAATACACCGGGATGATTTTTTAGCGGAATCGCCATAGTTACTCCTTCGCCTTTAATACCGCTACCATATCAAGTTGCGATAAATTTCGCCATAACAGTAGAGCGGATAAAAGGGTTGATGCTAAAACCACACTTGCCGACAGGGCGTAGACCTCGGCTTCCAACAACAGCGGAATTCGATACAGGTCGCTATCAAACTGCACTGCCATATAGCTGCTCAATGCATTACCTATCAAAAAACCAATCGGAATCGCGATTAACGTTAATAAAGCCTGTTCTCCCAATAGAATATAGGCCACTTCACTGCGATGAAAACCGAGGACTCTTAAGCTCGCTAATTCACGGTTTCTTTCGGAAAGTGCAATTCTCAAACTGTTATAAACCACCCCAAATGCGATGCT
>CAZJPO010000046.1:6507-12921 GCA_964547865.1 uncultured Thiosulfatimonas sp. | reverse complement strand
ACTTTGAGTTAGTATAAACTAATTTGAGTGTGCCATGCTGATAGGCATATAAAATCTTATACACACCTTCAGCGTCATGATGTTGTGGCTGAACATGTCATTATGGGGCGTAAGGATGTGGGAGGTATTAAAGAATCTGTGGCTAGAAAGTATGAAAAATACCTAAGAGTTATTTCGAAAACACCTTCGATTAGAGATCATGCTGTCGTGGTCAGCCAAACCCTCTCTGAGGAAAAGCAGCAGAGAATTAAAAAGGCTCTTTTAGAGCTTAAGCAGCCAAATGTTTTAAGAAGTGTAAAGCCGAGTCTGACCGGATTTCTGGAAGCGAATAATGACGTTTATGACGACTTAGTCGGTGTGATGCACCAGGTTGATGAGGTTTATCAATCAGCAAAAAATCACTAGTTATTCGCACCATTTAATTGAGCAGCCCATTGAAGGAATTTGTTCGAGAGGGCCCTGCCCCGTTTGAGCGACGTGCTTCATTGCCTCCAATAGATCGCGACGCACCCCTTCTGGAGAGGTCTGTTTTCTGGACTCGTCAAGGCGCCCTCGGTATTGTAATTGTAGCTTCGTGTTGTAACCGAAGAAATCGGGTGTACATACGGCTCCATAGGCTTTAGCCGTTTCTTGTGTTTCATCGATGACATAGGGGAAGGGGAATTGCCATTGGTCGGAAACGGCTTTCATGTTCTCAAAGGAGTCTTCGGCGTATTCATTTGGGTCATTCGACATAATAGCAATGCTATTAATGCCAAACTCATCTCGTAGAATGCGAGCGTCTTCAACCAGGCGTTGGTGGATGGCTTTAACATATGGGCAGTGATTGCAAATAAACATCACCAAAAGGCCATTTTCACCACTGGCTTTTTCAAGGTTCCAGTTCTGTCCGTCTACACCGGGTAGATTGAAATCAATTGCAGGGGCATTAAAGTCACAAACCGGTGTCGTTAAGCTGACCATGTGTTTTTCCTTGTGAGTTTACATTCTAGAACAGGTGTTTCATTTCAACAGAGAGTTCATTATCCATGCTTTCTAAGATGGCGTCGGTACTATCGGTATCTGAACTGCCGCGTTTAATTTCGTAGTTGGCAACAATGTGGGTTTTTGGATTGAAACGATAGGCTGTTCCAAAGGTCAGACGCTCAAATAGTTTACTTTGTGAAGGTTGCGTACCTTCTCGGTCTAAGTTGTCATAACGCGCGACGACTTCGGTATTAGGTGTGATTTTGTACCCCAAAGCAACTGCGAACCCTGTCGCTTTGCCTTTATCCGTTTCAATGTAGCCCGCTGTTTGTCCCGTTCCATAGCTTTCACCGGGTTTCATTCCGCCAGTGGTGCCGTGCAAGATTTTGCCATTGGCTACATTGGCGCTGGCATTGAATCGAAGCTGATTGTGTAGGTAATTAATGGCGATGCCGTATCGGTCAATACCATAGCTTTCGTTGCTGGTCAGACCGATGCGTTTACCCGTATGGAGCCAGCCCGTAATTTCCATGTCTTGACGGAAACCTTTCCTGCCTTTATTCAAGAGGTAGAAGCTGCTCCATTTGGCATAAAAATCTTCCCCGTCGGTTTGTTCTGTGCGAGTGATGCTGCCATTGCCAAGCATTAAAGCATAGGTGTGTTCCCACTGGTCAGAGGTTTTAAAGTTGCCAAAAAACTGCAATCCAATATCTCGATAAGCGGAGGTCGTGATCTCGCTGGTATCATCTGGATTGATAAATTTTTCTTTACCAATAATCTGGCTGAAAAAATCATGGTTGTTAAAGACCTGTGTGGCTGGAGAGGCGAGCCCTTCGGTCGCAGTGGGGGTCTTCATTTGACCGAAGCGAAAACCATAGCTTTTGGAGGGTCGGTAGGTGATACTGGCATCCGCTAGGGATGCCCCGTTGTTTAGGGTGAGACCATTTTTACCCGCATCAAATGCAACAAGGTAGTTGATACGTTTGTCCAGAACAAAACCCGCTCCACGAATACCGATATAGGCGTTTTTGACTTCAAAGCCACTATTGACCGATCTTTCAGGGTTGACTTGGTTGAAGACCGCGTCTTTATTGAGTCCCGGGCCAAACTTAAGTTCAGAGTTAGCAGTCGTTTTATAGTTTACCTGTAACATACCAAACACTTTTGCCCGTTTGGTTGATCCTTCGTCCTCTGTACTTTGAATCATGACCCAGTCAGCGGAGTGTACCAAGGGCGAAGCACAGAAAAGGAGAGGGAAAATAAAACTTTTTTTGCTTAACATAATTGAAGCCCTGTTAGAAAAGGTGGCCCTTATTGTTAAACCAAACCAATTAAAAATAAATACGTAATTTATAGAGTATATTAAGCATGGGGGTTTTACTATAATCGTTGTAAAACAAAAATAAAAACAGAGGGGTTTCATGTATTTCAGGCTGCTGGGAGCTGTATGGCTCGTTCTATTCTCCATTTCTCCATCTACTTATGCCGGTTCACTTGAACCCGTGACCGCTCCAGAGGTCAAAAGAATTCTCCAAGATAACCCGGACGCAGTTTTAGTTCATGCCCTGAGCAAGATTGAGTTTGATATTCAGCATATTCCCGGATCAATCAATATCCCCACCAATGAAATGGTGACCACCACCGCGCTACCGAAGGATTTAAATACCGAAATGGTTTTTTACTGCATGGGGGTGAGGTGTAAATACAGCTACCGCTCTGCAATGGATGCGATTAAGCTGGGTTATAGCAAGGTGCACTGGTTTAAGGGGGGAATTCCCGAGTGGCGCAAATATGATTATCCTATGTATATCAATGAAGAGATGAATAAGATCAATGTCAAGAAGTTGAGAGTACATGAAATCTTGGATTTGATTGAATATCAAAACGCCTTCTTATTAGATGTGCGCCCATTCTGGTTTGTTGGCACACAAAACTATATCTATAGTTCTATTAACCTACCCCTGCTTGAGTTGATCAACCATATTAAAATGCTGCCTAAAGATAGCCCGATTGTGGTGTTGGATGCCTTTATGAAGCAGTCTGTCAGTGCAGCCAAGTTCCTGAGTTCAAAGGGTTACAATATCGCTGGTGTACTGCGCGGTGGTATGAATAAGTGGGAAAAAGCGGGAATGCCCGTGGTTCACAAATCTGAAATATTGGTGTTAAATCCTGATTTGGGCGAGTTTGTTAAAGGTGGAGAACCAGAGAGTGCTCAGTAGCTGGATTCACGCTCTCCTTCCGAACACGCTGGTTAAAAAGGTTCGAGCACTCTTTGCTATTGCGCTTTTATTGGGGGCGACGTTTTTCATTTTTGCTCTTATAGACGCGTCTAATATGCATAAAAATTGGACCGAAACTCGGTTCAATTTTATTGATAACTCCGTGCAGGAGTGGCTGTTATCTTACCAAGATGAGTTGCATTACACCCACTTGGCAATGAAGCCAAGAAAGGCAAACATTGCAGACTTGATTGAAGATGATAATAATCGAGCTCTGCAGGTTCTGTTGGATGAGGTGCGTGAATTTCACGGCTTAGATTTTATTTTTCTTGAAATAGAGTCCGAGACTTTAATGGATCATACGGGGGAGTTAACCCCAGAAAGAAAGGCCAAGACTCTGCCCCTACTGCAGACCGAGCATAAGGCGCCTTTTTTAAAGGCTTATAACCAAAAAGAGATGACGGTTTTAAGGGGGGAGCTCTCGAACGGTTCGCTGGCGACCAGCCTGAAAATTCCAATCTATTATGATGCCGGCGATATTGCCGCTTACTTAACCATTATCAAGATGGTTACCCCTCAAGCGAGCCAAAAACGAGAGTGGATGAGTTCACTTTCTCAGTTTGAGTTTGTGTTGCCACAAGAGCGCAAACAGAATATTTCAGTTGATTTGATTGATTCCCTTTTTCTTGTAAGAGTTAATACTATTGAGCTTCCGGTTATTTGTAGCCTTTCAAAAAAACTAATGGGCTATTTCTATCTGTCTGAACCCAATCATGAAGTTCGTACGACAGTATACAAAAATTTGTTCTTTAGTTTGTTACCACTGGCTTTATTGACAATTGTTCTGTGGTTCATCTATCGCTTTATTCAACGCAGTGGTATAGGCCCGATCAGTCAGATTTCCGATGTGGCAGAAAGTTTTACCGCTGGCGATGTCTTTAAGCGAACTGACTTTATGGATAAAAAGCATAAGTCTGGCTGGACAGAAGTTGACAGTTTAGGTGAGGGCTTTAATCACTTACTCGATGTATTAGAAAACCGACAGGATAAACTAGAAAGCTTGAATGCTTCTTTAGAAAGTCAGGTTTTGAAGCGCACCCAAGACTTAACCAAAGCCAATATCGCCCTGAATGATTTGGCTCTGTCAGATGCCTTAACCGGGGTGGGTAACCGGCATGCTTTTGATGAGGCTTGGGCCAAACTGACGGATCAGTTTGTTTCGGGTAAGGTGACTACTGCAGCGGTGGCGATTGTAGACTGTGATTTTTTTAAATCCATCAATGATGACTATGGGCACCATGTGGGAGATAAGGTTTTGGTGACTGTCGCTAGGTTGATTAAGAAACAACTTGATGAGACGACACCATTGGTTCGATTGGGAGGGGATGAATTTGCAATTCTGTTTTCTGATGTTGAATCTGAAGTGGTCGTTGAAAAGATGGAGACTCTGTGGGCAGACGTCAAGTCATTGGATGTCAGTAGGATTGGCGTTAAAGAACAGTTGAGCGTCAGTGTCGGCATTAGTGCAACCAGCGACCACCGGGATATTAAGGTTTTTGAATTGATGAAGCAGGCGGATACTTCTATGTATATCGCTAAGCAAAGCTTCTCGAATAAAGTCGTGCTTTACAAGCCTGAATTACACGCCTCAACCGAGGAGGGGCTGAGTCATGAGAATACGGTGGTTGTCTTAAATGCGATTGAAAAAGGCTCAGGGCTCACTCTGTTTTATCAGCCCGTGTACAAAAAATCGTCAGCTCAAGTAGACTACTTTGAAGTGCTTTCTCGCATAGATGTGGGGGAGGGTTTTATGTCTCCGGCGACATTTTTACCCATTGTTCACCGAACTAAAAAAGCCGTTGAGTTTGACCAGGCTGTTATCTACAAAATTCTATCTGCGTTGCGGAGCGGGGTGATTGAGTCTGGGACGGGCTTAAGCTTTAACCTTTCGGCGGAATCGTTGGTCTCCGAAAAGATATGTGAATGGTTTAAGCCTTTGGTGCCGTATTTGGAAAAGCATAAGATCATCGTAGAAATTACCGAGACCACTCTAATTAAGCAGCTTGGAGAAGTTTCTACTGATATTTCGGACTTAAGAAAGGCTGGGTTTACAGTTGCACTTGATGATTTTGGAAGTGGTTACTCTTCCATCAGTTATTTGGCACATTTACCTGTTGATATTATCAAGCTTGACCGCTCTTTAGCTAACGTGGTTTGTGAAAACAATCCTTCTGCGAAGTTAATCCTAGGCTTGGTCGAGGAGCTATCGGAAATTGGATATCAGATTGTCATTGAAGGCGTCGAGAATCAAGAAATGTTTGATGTTTTGAGTGATACCTATGCCAGCCACTTGCAGGGATATTATATTAATCGCCCTGCTGCGATTCCCTCCAATAATATTAGCCATATCTCTAAAACGTACTAAGTCGAAATTTTCTTGTTTTGGGCATAAAAAAACGGTCAGCTAAATTATTTAGCTGACCGTTCGTTAGTTTTGATGGTTTCTTCTATACAGAAGAACGATCGAAACCGGTTATTTTGCCGCTGAGTATAGTTCTGAAACTTTATCCCAGTTAACCACATCCCACCAAGCTTGCATGTAAGCTGGACGCAGGTTTTGGTAGCGTAGGTAGTATGCGTGTTCCCAAACATCTAGACCCAGAATTGGCGTGCCTTTGGTTTCCGCTACATCCATTAATGGGTTATCTTGGTTTGGAGTAGAAGAGACTTCTAGCTTGCCATCTGCAGAAACGGTTAGCCAAGCCCAACCTGAACCAAAGCGCGTTGCACCTGCTGTGTTGAACTGTTCTTTTAGAGAGTCAAGCCCGCCAAAAGTTGCATTGATATCGTCCGCTAGGGTGCCTGATGGACCACCGTTGCTGTCACCTGTCATAATTTCCCAGAAGAAAGCGTGGTTCCAGTGTCCACCACCGTTGTTACGCACAGCTGGAGAGATTGCACCCGCATTAGCAACAAGCTCTTCAAGTGACTTGTCTTCAAGTTCTGTACCTGCAACAGCATTGTTCAGGTTAGTGATGTAGGTGTTGTGGTGTTTTGTATGGTGAATTTCCATTGTGCGAGCATCAATTGAAGCTTCTAATGCATCGTAATCATAAGGTAGGTCCGGAAGGGAAAAAGCCATGGTTATGTCCTTTTATAGTATTTTTATCTAAAAATGTTCAATCTGAATTGTTTATTTTAATCACAAATCTGTCTTTGTAAATAGTTG
>CAZJPO010000046.1:0-6407 GCA_964547865.1 uncultured Thiosulfatimonas sp. | reverse complement strand
AAATAGTTGGTTATTTTGTGGCGATTCTAGTCAATTAAGACAGGCCTTAATTTGGGCTTGCGTCTAAAATATATTGTCTAGATGTTCTGGAGGTGGGACGATATCGCTGATCTTTTCAACTTCGTTTGGGGGCATCTGCATGAAATAGCCTTTTGTTTGAAGTGACTCTAAAACAGTCTCGGTGTCTTCACGAGCTAACTTTTTTTCTGGCGTTAACTCAAAATCAATCACGTGTCTTGGTTCTCCAAACATAACAAGTAGTTCTTTAGGAAGCTTTTCTAAGCCATCTTCTTGCGGAACAAATAGGTAGAGTTCATCTTTCTTTGGGCTTTTAAATGCGGAAACTTTCATAAATGACATAGGGTTATCCTTGCAAGATTGGTCATCAAAATTTGGCGATATTGTATCAAATAACATCGCCAAAAACTTGACCTTACATCAGCATTTCCTTATCCTATTCGCTCTCTAAAAAAATGGATAAAAACATGTTGTTGGGAAATAAGGTCACAGTTTTCGGTGGTACAGGGTTTGTTGGTGATTCAGTTATTAATGAACTTTCAAAGTCAGGTTATGAAGTAACGGTCGTTGTCCGTCGACCTGAGCGCTATCGAGAAATGTTGATGTTCCCTAATGCAAAACTGCATACATTGGATTCTTATGAAGCATCTGAGCAGTTGAACGCGTCTGTTCAAGAAGCTGACATTGTCGTTAACCTGACTGTCGACCGTTCGACAGGATTGGAGATGATTGGTCAAGATGATCTTTCAATGGTTGCGCAGAAAATCAAATCGGCCTGTGAGAGCGCAAATGTAAAACGTGTTTTGAGTTTGTCGCAAATTGGTTCCAATAATAATGAGCCAAATACGGAATGGTTTGGCGTGCTCGGTGAAGTCGATAACTTTATGCACAATGTTGCCAAAGCAGAGTCAACTATTTTCAATGCGAGCCTTCTTATTGGTGAGGGTGATCAGACGACACAAAAGTATATTAATCAAATGAAGCGTATTGATCACTGGCCGGTTCGTGTAGAAGTTCTTCCGGTTGCAAAAAGCTCAACAGCCGTCCAGCCATTATGGATTAGAGATTTTGCCAAGGCAATGGTGGGCTCTATTCGCAACTCGGCGACCTTTGGAGTCAAATTAGAGGTTGCTGGAGAAGAGCGTTTGACGGTTAAAGAGCTTGCGATGCTGACAACTGAACTGATGCAAAGAGAACCGTTTATCTTTGGTATGTGTAACTTTAATGCCAAAATTATGGCCTTTTTAAATCACTTTGCACCTGTTGCTTCGGTGGATAAATCTCAGCTCATCATGTTGACTAAAGACCTAACGACAGATACTGATTTTTCAAGCGTCTTTGGGTTTGTGCCGAATAGTTTAGAGAAAACGATCGCACCCTATGCTGCGCCAGGCCATGTGCGTCATCGATTGAACCATTTCCGTAAGGAAGCGGGAAGAAATGCCAGTGAGTTAGTCTAGCGTATTCCCGTTTAGCAACAATTTGTTACATTAAAGCCGTCAATTTGACGGCTTTTTTGTTTATGATCTAATTTATATAAATAATTCTATTTTTATTAAAGGGATGCCATGCAAACCTATCTTGTGGGTGGGGCTGTTAGAGATCAGCTATTGGATATTGAGAGCTACGACCAAGATTGGGTTGTCGTGGGCGCCACAGCCGAGCAGATGCTGCAAAAAGGCTTTCAGCAAGTTGGTAAAGAGTTTCCAGTCTTTCTACATCCAAAGACCAAACAAGAGTACGCCTTGGCACGAACTGAGCGTAAAGCGGGCACGGGTTACCACGGTTTTGAAGTGTTTGCTGATCCTTCTGTCACATTAGAGCAAGACCTGTTACGCCGTGATTTAACTATTAATGCCATGGCTAAGGCGGAGGGTGGTTGTGTTATTGATCCTTATGGTGGGCAAGAGGACTTGACCAATAAAATCCTTCGCCATGTATCAGATGCTTTTTCTGAAGATCCGCTGCGTGTATTAAGGGTGGCGCGCTTTGCCGCCAAGCTTGCACCTTTTGGGTTTGAATTGGCGGAAGAGACTGAGCAATTAATGACTACTATGACCGCTTCAGGTGAACTGTCTGACTTAACGCCGGAGAGAGTTTGGCAAGAAGTCAGTAAATCTCTGAGCACACAACAGCCGAGTGTGTTTTTTGAAGTTTTGGATAGGGTTGGGGCTGTGGAGGTTCTGTTTCCGGAGCTGTTTGCGCTTCACGATGTTGAACAACCAGAAAAATACCACCCTGAGGGTGATGTCTGGATTCATACCATGATGGTGCTCGATGCGGCAGCAAAGCTTACGCCGAATGAGATGGTTCGTTTTGCCGCGCTGGTTCATGATTTGGGTAAAGGCATTACGCCTGCCGAATTCTGGCCTAAACACCATGGTCATGAGGCGGCAGGTTTGCCACTGGTAGCAAAGTTATGCAAGCGATATCGTTTGCCTAAAAAAGTTCAGGCCATGGCTGAAAAAGTCACGGAATTTCACGGTTTAATTCACAAGGGATTAAGTGCTGAAGGTAAACCAAGCTTAAAGCCGAAGACCTATTTAAAAGTCTTAAAACAGTGTGGCGCTTTTAAAGATAGCCAGGCCTTTGAATTAATCTTGTTGGCGTGTGAAGCGGATGCCAAAGGGCGTTTGGGTTTTGAAGATTCAGCTTACCCACAAGGTGAATTTTGGATGGGTGTTTTAAAGGCCGCTGCCATGGTCGATAATCAGGCGATTATCAAGCAGGGGTTTCAGGGGGCTGAAATTGCCGAACAGATTGAGCGCACGAGATTAGAAAATATTGCACAATGGATTCGTGGCTATTGATAAACCAATGCACGGGTTAACAACTATAACGAGATGAAGTGGCTTCTACGATGAGACAAGATATGATGCAGAAACTTAAGAAATTTATTGTTCCAATTGCGATTGTTGTCGGTGCAGTTTTGGTTTTTATTGTCATGAAGGCGAGCAAGCCAGAAGCCCTTCCTGTTGAGGTAAAAGAGAAGGTCTGGTTGGTGCATACAATGGAAGCGAAACTACGACCATTAGCATCGGTGCAGACGCTTTATGGAACGGTCGAGTCAAACTCAATGGTTTTAGCGGCAGCACCAGTTAGTGGTGTTGTTGAAGAGGTGCATGTTCAAGAGGGTCAATTGGTTCCAGAGGGCTTGCCCTTGGTTTCAATTAACCGTGCAGATTTACAAATACCACTAGAACAAGCCAAAGCTGAGGTCGAAAACGCTTCTGCACAATTGAAATTACAGCAGCTTGCTAATAAAGCCGATGTTGACCGCCTAGTGCATGAAAAGAAAGTGCTTGAATTGAAAGTCACGGCAGTTAAAAGAACTAAGCAGCTTATGAAAAAGAATCTCGCTTCTCAATCCTCTCTTGATGCAGCGGAAGAGGCTCTGGTGAGGCAGGAGTATGTGGTGGTTGGCGCTAAGTTAGCGCGAGAGCAAAACCAACACCAGCTAACGCAAGTGAAAGCAAGCCTTGCTAAAGCAAAAGCATCGCTCCAACAAGCAGAGTTGAACCTGCAGCGTGGGGAGCTGATTGCGCCTTACGATTTACGTATTGCTAAAGTTCATGTCGCAGCGGGCTCTAGGGTCAATGTCGGTTCAACAATGGTTGAGTTTTACGGTCTTGATTCTATGGAGTTAAGAGCAAAGTTACCTCTGGCTGATGTGCCGAGGATTGAAGACGCTTTGCGCACCAAACCGCATGTAATTGGCTATGTGCAGCGTAGTGAAGAGGAGCTGGGCAAAGAGAGGAAGCAGGAATTAATCATGAGTCGATTGGCAGGAGTGGCCTCTACCAGCGGGGTTGATGCTCTTTTTATCATTCCGAGCTATATGACAGGCGTGCGCCCAGGTGATCTTTTAGAGGTGCGTTTACGCGGTCCCAGAAATGGCTTAACGCTGGCTTTACCTTACAGTGCAATTTATGGCAATGACCGCATCTATGTTGTCGAAGAAGGGATGCTGCAAGCAAAACAGGTAACCCTTATGGGAGAGGTTGAGCGCGATGGAGAACTCTGGGCTTTAGTTAAGCCAAAATTCATGGAGGCTTTTGACAAAGGGGCGGTGGTGTCCATTACCCATTTACCCAATGCGGTTTCGGGTTTAAAGATTAAAGAGGCTGTGCAATGAGTTTGGAATCGGATCAGCAAAGCTCAACGAATCAGCCTTTTAAGACACACGGTATGATTGGCGTGTTCGCCCGTCATAAGGTTGCGCCAAATCTTTTGATGGTCATGATGCTTCTGATGGGGGCGATTGCTCTTTTTAAGCTTAATATTCAGTTTTTCCCAAATTTCAGCTTGGATTATGCCACGGTTTCGGTGACTTGGAACGGTGCAAACGCAGAAGATGTTGAGCGCTCTGTGACCGAACCCCTTGAGCGCGTACTGAGAAATGTGGATGACCTGGATGAGATGACCTCAACCTCCGTTACGGGTCAATCTGCGGTTACTCTAAAGTTTAAAGAGGGGACTGAGATGATCGAGGCAGTCGATCAGGTCAGACAGAAAGTAGATGAGTTGCGCAACCTCCCTCAAGAATCTTTAAAGCCAGTTGTCCAGAAGGTGGTTCGGTATGAGTCAATTGCTCGAATTTTAGTGATGAGTACTCGTGACTCTTTTAAGGAGTTGCGTCCTCTGGTCAGACAGTATGAGCGAGAGCTGCTTGACGCCGGTATTGATAAGATTAATTTTTCAGGTCTCCCCGAAGAGGAGATGTCGATTGAAATTAGCCAGCAGGCACTGGAGTCTTACGGTCTGACTTTCAACCAAGTTGCGACCCAGCTAGAGGGGATGAGTCGCGACTTCCCTGCGGGGTCTGTTGGCGATGATGATTCGGGTAGAGACGTCCGTGCCATTCAGCAGAGTAGGAATGAGACCGATTTCGCTCAATTACCGATTATTGTGAACGGTACCGAAAAGGTTGTGCTCGGCGATATTGCCTCGATTAATCGCCAGCCTAAAAAGTATTCTGCTTATCACATGGTCGATGGCATGCCAGCCATTGAGATGGAACTGATGCGAGCTGAAACAGGCGATACTTTAAAGTCATCTGAAGTGATGCAGAGCTGGTTTATCGAAACGCAAAAAACTCTGCCTTCTGGGGTTCAAATGAAGGTTTACGACGAGACTTGGACACTTCTTAACGGCCGTATTATGCTTTTGTTGACCAATGGTTTGGGTGGTCTGTTGCTCGTCATTGTTATTCTCTATTTGTTCTTAAATGGTCGGGTCGCTTTCTGGGTTGCAGTCGGGATTCCGGTCTCTTTTATGGCGACCTTAATGATTCTTTATTTGGTGGGCGGTAGCATCAACATGGTCAGTTTGTTCGCCTTGATTATGGCGCTGGGGATTATTGTCGATGATGCCATAGTGGTCGGGGAGGATGCCTTGGCGCACTATGAGATGGGTGAGCCACCGCTTCAGGCCGCTGAGGGCGGGGCACATAGAATGTTGGCTCCGGTCTCGGCATCCTCGTTGACAACGATTGCTGCCTTTGTGCCCTTGATGTTGGTGGGCGCTGAGATTGGTAATATTCTGTTTGCGATTCCACTGGTCATTATTGCGGTGATTATAGCCTCTTTTGTGGAGAGTTTTGCGATTTTGCCGGGTCATTTACGCCATGCATTTAATGGCATGAAGCCGGTCAAAAAAGGTTCAATTCGTGATCGTTTAGATAGCTCGATCGACCACTTCCGACATCATCAGTTCCGTCAAATTATCAACTGGGTGTTAAATAATCGCTCAACGTCTTTAGCTTTTGCTTTGGCACTGTTTATCTTTGTGATCGGGCTTTTAGCCAGTGGTCGAGTTTCTTTTGTTTTCTTCCCATCTCCTGAGCCAACAAAACTGTTTGCGGATGCAAGGTTTGTTGCAGGAACGCCTGAGGAGGTAACTAAGAAATTTGTTGATCGTATGTATGAAGCACTTCTTGAAACAGAGAAGGAGTTGGAGCCCGGAATTCTTGAGACCGTGGTGATTGGCTATAACCACGGTGGAAAATACTCTGGTGCACACTACGGCTCAATCGATATAGAGATGGTTGATCCGGATCAGCGCGATACTCGAAATGCAGATTTTATTAGGGTGTGGCAGGAAAAAACCGGTCGAGCCCCCGGCCTGGAAGCTTTTGCGATTCGTGAGCCTGAGGCAGGTCCCCCGGGCAAAGATGTTGATGTGCGTATGTGGGGTGTGCCTGTTGAAACCTTAAAAGAGGCCTCTTTAGAGTTGCAGGAGGCTTTGCGACAAGTCAGGGGGACTACCGCAATTAGTGATGACCTGTCTTACGGCAATGAGCAGTTAATTTATAAGTTGACACCGCAGGGTGAGGCTTTGGGCTTTACTTATGAATCAGTGGGAAGGCAGTTAGCAGACGCTTTTTCGAG
>CAZJPO010000045.1:0-13040 GCA_964547865.1 uncultured Thiosulfatimonas sp. | reverse complement strand
TATCAAACATAATTTTTCTTCATCTTTTTATAATTATTTTTTCAAACAGGATATTATTAAATATCGGCCAGTTTTAAATTTAATTAATAGTGCAATCGTTCAAAGCGACAAAAAAGAAAATATCCTAAGATGAAAATTATTATTTACGACACTGAATTTACCGCTTGGGAAGGCTCCCTTCAAAGAGCTTGGAGTGGTCCAAACGAACATCGAGAACTCATACAGTTCTCCGCGATTAAACTAGAGATTCTAGAGTCGGTTCATCCCCTCGAACAACTTAACTGCTTTGTAAAACCTTCAATCAATAACACTTTATCAACCTATATCAAACAACTGACAGGGATTACGCAAACAGAAGTCGATCAAGGGAGTTCTTCCCAGCAGCTATTTCAATCCCTCGCAAACTTTACCGAATCAGGCAAAATCCCCATGTTTAGCTGGGGACACGATATAGAAATTTTAAAGGAGACCGCGGAGCTAAACCACGCCGAAATTGACTGGGTCAATTCTTACAACCTCCAACCCTTGTTTGAGCCCTTCGAGGTGCCGCCAAACTACTCCAGTGGAAATCTCTATCAGTTTTTCAATCTTCCTCTCGAACTTCATGGACACAATGCCGAAGACGATACCATTAGCCTATTTGAATCTTTAAAGTTCATTCACAAGACAAACCCCAAAAATGTGCATGATTTCTTCAGCTTATATGTTGAAGCAACTTAGCGTATTTATCTTTCTTACCCAAAACTTTATCAACATACTGCCTAGTCTCTCCAGAGACGTGAGAATACCTTAATTTGCGGTAAATATTTCTGGGGTAGAGTTGATTTATTCTGGCCACCGCTTTTTCCGGCGAGTCGCCAAATAGATTGAGTGATTTAGACAAGCCACCATTATATGAAGCGACCATTAACATCTCTTTACTCTTTGGGTTTCTGACATTCTTAAGATATTTGTTATTCAAGAGTGAAATATAAGCCACTCCAATACGGATATTCTCTTTTGGATCAAACAAGACATCTCTAGACGGATAACCTCTTCTGTTATCGATATGGTGATAGACATCTCTACCTGCAGATTTAGGCTTGATCTGCATTAAACCCAAGGCTTTTGATTTACTCACTGCTTTAGGATCAAAATAGCTCTCGGTATCGATAATGGCGTATATAAGCTCTTCTGGCACACTAAATTCATCCGCATACTGCTCCACTAAATGGTGATACTGTTTAATCCCCTGCGGCATACTAAGTGTATTTTTTGGAATTCTAACGAGGGTGAATTGCCCTTGCTCATCTTGGATACTTTCAGCATTATTGGACAACAAATAATCCGTATATCGATAGGCTTGTGCAGGGTAACGAATCGAAGTATTAAACTGGTTTAGTACACGCCTAAAATAGTAGGGTTTCTCACGTGTATTGATGGGTTCATTACTAAATAGATGTTGTGGTTGTGGCTGGATAGGCAATGTCAGTAAACGCACAATTGCTTTTTTCATTTGCGAGGTCCGGTAGCCCTCGGCAAACTCAACCAAGATTTCCTCTTCTAAATCCACAATAAACGGCAGTGGCAGAGAGGCTGTCTGCGTTGAAGATCGACTGTCTTCAGCTTCTGTTTTGAATACGGCGGGTACAAGTACTCGAGCGGATGTATCAATAAAGTCTTGCTGGTCAATAGGTTTTTTATCCAATCCAATTGATGAAAACTTGACACTATCAGGGGAGTAAACTTTAGAAGCTAACGTGTGTTCCTCAACGCTATCTGTTGAGACAATCTGGCGAATACCTGTGGATTTAACAACCTCCAAACTACTACTAACCAATTGATTTTCATTGTAAAACATAGCCCACCTATGAAATTCCACAATATAACCTGAACTTAATAAAATCAGTCCACTTAATGTCAAAATCACACTTGCTTTTTTTACATCATTCGCCACAAAAAAACCTCCGTTAAGGAGGTTTTAGCAAATCAAATACCAACCTTGTAAAAAGGCTGAGACTTAGGACTACCTGAGATAGTTAAATAGACTTGAGTCCTGCACTCGAGTAAAGACCTGCTGAGCCATCTGTAGTGCATTCTGGAATTTAGTCAGGTCTGTTACCCCTTGAACAATATCCATATCTTCAAGTCGTTGTCTACGCTCTTCTAATGCAAGCTTAAATGACTCTCCAGCATCATATTGGGATTCGATTCGGTTTTGGCGCCCCCCAATTTCAGCTCTAATTTCACTCAAGTTTTTAATCGCATCGTCAAACATCCCGACCACTTCGGAGAGATCTGGAACAGCATTTGCAGGACTGGCATTTTCGACCGCCATAGCTTGAGCAGGCTGGCCTTTCAATAAATTACTCATATTCACCAGCATATTGAGGACATTGTTATCCACCCCTGTGGTGCGATCCATATTAGATGGATCAAGGGTATTATCTACCGCAAACACTTTGGCACCATTATCGGTGATTCGAATCTGGCTTGGATCGCCAACATCATTTGGGGCAAAGACATTATCGGCATCAAACCCAACTTGAACAAAGCGCGCCCCATATAGCGCCTGGGGATCCGCATCAGGACTTCCTGTGGCATTGTCAGTTCCGATATAAGTGTAATACCCTGCATTTGCAGGGTCTTCAATAAACGCAGCCTCTGCAAACACGCTGTTTCCAGCAAAAATCTTCTCGCCTTCAGAGTTGGTGTAGTTCATCTGGTTACGAACCTGCAGGATGATTTGGTCAATCTCTTCAGCGGTTGCCCTTCTATCTGAATCGGTATAAGTACCATTCAGCATTTGAATACCCAGCTCTCTTGCTCGCTGAAGCATATTGATCGTATCTGCCACTGAAGTTTCTTCCAAGACGAGCTGGCTTTTCGCAAACTCACCATTCTTAGCATACTGGTCAATCGTATTCATGGTTCGGTTCAATGAGTGAATCTGGCTCATTGCAACAGGATCATCACTCGGGTTATTGACCCGTTTACCAGTACTGAGTTTAACCTGCGTTTCTAAGACATCTTTTTGATGCTGTTGAATTGAGCTATAACCCTGACTGTGGAATAAATTGGTCGAAATTCGAAAACTCATGAGCCATTACCTCCCTGCAACACTAATTAGTGTCTGGAACATTTCTTGTACTGTTGCAATAATTTGTGCTGTGGCTTGATAGGCCTGCTGATACTTAATCAAGTTTGCCGCTTCTTCATCCAAACTGACCCCAGAATAGGCTTCTCTTTGAGACCAGATTTGATCATAGACGTTATTCTGTGCCGTTAACTGTATATCGGTCGTACGGACATAAAGCCCAACATTGGAAGCCATCGTTGAGTAGCCTCCCAATAAGGTTTCTGTCGCATTATCAGAACCATCAGCCAACAAGACTTTTCGCGATTGAAGCCCTGCCATATTCGCCAAGTTGGTATTGTCCCCAACCGCCGAAGCTGTAGGCGCTAGAACCGTCGCATCAGGGGTTTGACCTCGAGCGGCAATTTCTTGACCATCCTCGATCACTTTCTCAAACTCATCTAATATGGTCTGGTGAGGTTTGACTAAGAATGAGTCATCATCTTGAGGCGTTCCTGCCGCAACAGCATTCGACAAATCAAAATACATTCCCTCAACATTTTTAGCCCAGCCATCCGCTGCTGATATCGTAATAGTCGTTCCGACTGCATCTTTTACCGGCTGCTTAGAATTGTAATCAAAGACTTCGTAAGAAGCCGATGCAGCGTCATAAATGAGCTCATAGTCTCGCGGTTGGAATCTGCCAATTTCATCGTAGGCATTTTCTAAACTCGCCTGCTTATTGGCGTAAGTTGCTAATTCCGTTGGGTTATAAGGTGGCTGAACCGCATCCGCGGGGTTGGGATTGAAAGAGACTTCAATCAGATTACCCGGTACGGTTCCGTTATTATTGACACTATCAATTCCTCGAGTCAGTAAGGGTTCAAAAAAATGTCCCCCCGCTTCACCATTCAAGTCATAACCTTGATAGTGTTGCCAGTTCATTGAGGCCACCATTCCGTTCAAGGTCAACCCAAGATCTAATTGCGCCTGATCCAACATATTTGTTCGATAATCTAAAATACCGCCAAGTTTGCCACCGCTGATCAAGCTGCCAATCTCACGTCTCTCATCACCAATTCGATAGTAGACCTCTGTTCGACCATCTGCTCGGTACTCACTGGGAGCCGCTTCCAGTTTTGTCAGGGTGTTCCCACTGATCAAGGGCAAGCGACCATTTGCTGTGTAAACATCCATTGTGCCGTCATCATTTTCATATTGTTTGATATCAACATAGCGGCTGAGTTCAACAATTGCCTGATCTCGTTGGTCCATTAAGTCATTGGGCTGTTGTCCAGTGGTTTTAATGGCATACTCAATTCGTCCGTTCAACTCTTTAATGGTCTGAGTATGGACGTTGATTTCATTCACAATATCGTGAATCTGGTTATTCAATTGGTTTTTACCTTCCCCTAATACAGAAGTTAGGTTTCCGACATGGCTCTCGAGAGAAGAGGCTTCATCAAGTACAAGCTGTCTACTGGTATTCGAAGTTGGGTTATTTGATAGGGACTGCAGCGAGTCAAAAAAACGACTCATAAACTCTTGTACACCCTCATCATTACTAGCCACAACCCCTTCTACTTGCTGAGAAAGGCTTAGCTGCTCTTCGTAACGACTTTTCAGAGACTCAGCTACGACGAGTTGCGATTGATAATATTCAGAGTAGGTGCGCTCGACCGTTTGAACAGAAGAACCACTTCCTTGAAAGCCGTTCCCCGCCACTCCAGGAGCATTACTGACAATAACCGCTCTTTGTCGGGAGTAACCTTCAGTTGAAACGTTGGCAACGTTATGACTGGTGACTTCCAGTGCTTTTTTAAACGTGTTTGCCGAAAGTGTGGCGATGGTTAACATATCCGCCATAATAAATTCCTCTTTCTGGTCTTAGGAAATAACGCCAGCGTCTTTTTGAGTCAGAGCTCTTAGAGACAGTACTTCTTGTGTTGGCGTGGCGAATGATTTATTTTCTTCGCCTTTACTCTGAACAGCCATTTCATCTATTTTATTATCTTTTTTGGCCATATTCTCAATATTAGGAATACTGGGCAAGAGCTGCTCAACTATGTTATCGGCAAAACCAAGAGAACCTTTAGCAGATATATCCTGAGCCAATTGCTTATCGTACCAATCTTTATAAAAGTCAGCTTGTTGACCATCTAACCAGCCACCGTCTAACTTCACTTTGCGGGACTCTTTAAAAATCTGCTCCAGAAATAGTGCTTCAAACTGCTCTGCAACCGGCTTTAGAGCCGCTCTTTGGTCTTCGCGAGCCTGAAGCTTTAAATCGTTCAATGCATGTATATCAACATAGTTCTTATGCGCCTGAAACTGATCATTATTAAGTGGTTGATTTAAAACACTATCGCTTTTCATTCATTCTACTCCTAAGACAGCCAACCTGCCGGCCTTATCCTAGATAATCATCAAGTCTGCTTTTAAAGCACCGGACTGTTTAAGTGCTTCTAAAATAGCCACCAAATCCCCTGGCGCGGCACCCACTTTATTGACCGCTTGCACAATGTCATTTAAAGAGACCCCTCTAGGGAATTTAAACATTCTTCCCGTGCCTCTATTTTCAACATTCACTGCCGAATCTGGCGTCACTTGAGTGTCCCCACCCGCAAAAGGATTGGGCTGTGCAACCTCGTTAGACTCCGTGATTTTAACGGTTAAGCCACCATGCGTCACGGCTGCGGGGCTGACTCGAACATTCTGACCGATAACGACGGTACCGGTTCGAGAGTTAACAATAATTTTGGCAGCTTCCTCTCCTGGCACCACTTCAATATTTTCCAATACCGACAAAAAGGCTACTCGCTGGTTAGGTAAGCGTGGTGCCATCACTTCAACTGACTCTGCATCGATCGCACTGGCCGTTCCGGCACCAAGCTTTTCATTGATAGCATTGACCAAGTTGGTTGCCGTAGTAAAATCAGCATCCTTCAGATTTAACATAATGGTATTGCCTAACTGAAAGCCCGTATTTACTGTTCTTTCAACCAAGCCCCCATCAGGAATTCGACCTACACTTGGAACATTAATGGTAATACGAGAACCATCCGCCCCACTGGCATCCAACCCTCCGACAACTAAATTACCTTGCGCCAAGGCGTATACATTGCCGTCCACCCCTTTTAAAGGGGTTAATAAAAGACTTCCACCGCGCAAACTTTTTGCATTTCCCAGAGAGGAAACCGTAATATCAATTTTTTGTCCTGATTTTGCAAAAGCGGGTAGCTCAGCATGGACAGCGACAGCTGCCACATTTTTGGAATTGGTTTTGACACCTGATGGCACCTTAATTCCGAATTTATTCAGCATACTCAATAAACTCTGTTCGGCGAATGGCGTTTTATCTCCCGAACCATTCAAACCGACCACTAAACCATAACCAACCAACTGGTTTGCTCTTACGCCTCCAACCTCAGCAATGTCCTTAATACGCTCAGCATAGCTGAAGCTACTCCATGAGGTGATTACTGAAAATAAGGCGACAATCATTCTGGTTTGCATGTTCCTTCCCTTGGCTATCTAAATAGCATTCTGGCTGTGCATTTTTTGACTTTTATTATATTTATAGACAAAGCATGCCATATGCCAAGGTGAACAAATTATTAAAGGAAATGAACTAGAAGCCGATAACAACGGTTGTGTTATTTTTGGCAAACAATCAAAACGATTCAATTAGCCAAGAGTGAAAAAGATTATTTTGAAGAGATAAAGAAGAAAAAATCGACCTGCAAAAAGGAGATAAGAAAAACAGGCCGATATAAAAATAAATGGATTGTCCTATAAAAAATACAATGCATTTGAAACAAATTTTACGTAAAAAGATTGATTTTTACAAGTAAAAACCAAGCCAATTCATTCGGTTACAGTGGCCAGTATTTGTTTAACCACTGTGTGACTGCACCAGTTCTAGCGGTATCACCAGACATACCAACATCTTTGTAGACCAACCTCACATCAGCTACTTTTTCAGAGGCAATCGTGTTGTCAGGCTGAATATCCTCTGGACGGATAATCCCTGCAAACTGCACAACCTCATCCCCATCATGAATAGTGATCCACTTCTCACCGCGAACCACCAAATTACCATTGGCAATGACCTCGACGACGGTTACCGCAATCGCACCTTCCAAACTAGAGTTTTGTTTGACATCACTTTTACCCGAAAAAGAGCTTTCAGAGCCATACCCAACGCCAAAGCCTCTAATCGGTCTAGTGACCGCTTTAGCGGCATCACCATAAAAATTTCCGGGAGTATTCAAGGTTAACGGGTTTGTAATGCCATAGTCTTGAGAGTTCGACTTATCGTATTTGGCTTCATCTTTTTTATTAGCCGACATCTCTTCACTTAGAGTAATGGTAATAATGTCGCCCACGCGATGGGCTCGGACATCATCAAACAAAGTCAAAGCACCAGACTGATACAAAGAACCATTTTTTGGCTGAGCCTGTTGTGGGATATTCATCGGATAGCTCGGTGAAAAGTCAACGTGTTGCATTCTTTTTGGTGGACTTGAACACCCCGCCAAAGCCCCCGCTAAGGCAACCACACCTAGTTGTAATAAAATTTTATTCTTCATCATCTTGTCCTCATTCAGACAGACCTATATCAATCGCAACAAACACATTACTCGGTCAAAGCTGTTACGTATTGTTATTCAAGTACTGCATCATACCGTCGGCAGCAGAGATCGCCTTAGAGTTCATCTCATAAGTTCGCTGAGCCTCAATCATGCCGATAAGCTCTTCCACAGTATTCACATTGGAAGCTTCCAATGTACCTTGATTGACTGACCCCGCTTCTGCGGTTTGCGGGTTATTGACATTGGGCACTCCACTGGCCGTTGTTTCTGAGAAGAAATTATGTCCCAATGCTTCTAAACCTGCTGGATTGATAAAAGTAGCCAATTCAATCTGCCCAACCTGATTCTGAGCGACATTTCCCGGCTGAGACACGAACACGGCGCCATCTCTAGTAATCGAAATTTCAGTCGTATCCTGAGGAATATTGATATTGGGTTCCAATAGGTATCCCGATGAGGTGACTACATCCCCATTTTGATTCACCTCAAATGAACCATCACGGGTATACATCAAGTTACCTTCTTGATCCAAAACTTGAAAGAAGCCTTTCCCCTCGACCGCGATATCCAGCTGGTTATCGGTGACCATGAGGTTACCCTGAGTGTGAATTTTTTGAACCCCAATGGCTTTTACACCGGTTCCTAACTGCAATCCAGATGGTAAGGTATTGGCTTCATCTTGTGAGGCCTGTGCGCCAGGCTGTCGAACATTCTGGTAAAGTAAATCATCAAACTCAGCACGGCCCGTTTTATACCCATAGGTATTCGCATTGGCTAAGTTATTGGAGATCGACGCCAGTCTAAACTGCTGCGCTTCAAGACCTGTTTTTGCGACATACAATGCTCTATTCATAATTTATTCCCCTAACTCAACGTAACGACAGAATCGAATCTGATTTCTGCGCATGAGTCTTTGTGGTATTCATCATCTTGATTTGCAACTCATACTTTCTTGAAAGCTCGATCATATTAATTAACGATTCTGCTGTATTGACATTACTGGTTTCCAGTGCGCCACTGACCACAACTACTTGTTCCTGATTGACGGGAGGCGCTCCCTCTTTGAGTCGAGTGTAACCGTCCAACCCTTTTTCCAAATCTTTAGGGTCCGGCTTGACTAAACGCAACCGGTCTAACACCACCAATTGATTACTGGGAGACTCGGCAGGCACAATGGAAATTGTTCCATCATCACCGATTGTCAAAGTTTTGGAGGGCGGCACATTAATCGGTGTCCCGCTCTCATTTAGAATCGGGTTACCCTTAACATCTACCAAATCACCATTTTCTTTAACCTGCATACTCGCTGTTCGGACGTAGGCTTCATCACCATCCGGTGTTTCAATCCCTAAAAACCCATCTTGTCTTGTCACGATATCAAGATCTCGACCGGTGACCTTAATGGCACCCGCGGTATAATCGGTCGCTGGCCGCTCATCCATTGAATAAGCACGAGACTCCCATCCAGGGCCCTGAACATGCTGAGCTCGGAAGACATTAAAGTCCTTCTTAAAACCGTCGGTATTGGCGTTTGCCAAATTATTAGCGTTATTCGCCTGAGACAACATCACTTCTTTGGCGCCACTCATGGCGATATACAACATGCGATCCATTGTTTTGCCTCTTTGTTTGCCAAACAGCGTAAAAACTGTGTAACACTTCTAGTCAAAAGGGAGTGGAGTTTCAGACCCCACTCTTTAATTTGGAACCCATTTATATATGGTCGGGTCTAATGCCCAGAGAAAGGTTCCCTTGTGTATTTGCATTTTTGACATGCTTTCAAACACAACTCAGCAGAGAGCATGCCAAAAAACAACTAAAAGCCACTAAAGAATAAAGAAATTGGCCGTTAAGCTTAAATAGGAAGATTTAATCTATAAAAAAGCCGGCATAAAAGCCGGCAAGACCAGAAATAGAATCGGTATTAATTAAAGGTTTAGAATCGTTTGTGTTAGCTGCTGAGAAGTTGAAATAACCTGTGCAGAGGCCTGATAGGTTCTTTGGGTTTGAATCATATTCACAAGCTCACCGGCCACATCGACATTTGAAAACTCTAAAGAACCCGCATTAACGGTTCCCAAGCCGACTGACTGAGGAGAACCTAGTTGACGTGTACCAGAGCTAAAGGTTTCAGCATAAGTTTGCCCGCCCAACTGCTCAAGCGCATTTTTATCGGTAAAGTTTGCTAGCGCTAGCTGAGCGACAGGAATCGAACGCCCATTTGAATAACGAGCCTGAATGACTCCGTCAAGACCGGTTGATAAACCAACCAAGTCACCAATGGCATAACCATTTTGAGTCACCCCACGGATATTATAAGTTCCTGCAAACTCTGTCATTTCACCAAAGTCTGTGGCAATTGTTAATGGATCAGTTGCCCCTGTCAATGGATCATTAATTAAGATGTTCATTTCAGGGTCTGTATTTGCCAAGTTTGTCCACGCTAAATCATCGAACTCAGGCTCACCCGTTGTTGCATTGATTGTGGGGGCATCTCCAGAAACCGCTGTCGGATCGGTTGTATCAGGAGATCTGACCTCTTGCAGCTCACCATTGGTATCAAAACGAAGTTCATACAGAATAGCATTATTTCCTTCTAAAACGCCCGCTGCAATGGTCCCGTCACCATTTGGATCATCCACCCCACTTGAAATCCATTCACCCGTGGCATCGTCAAAATCTTGAACCGTATACTGAACAATCCAGCTAGTATATTTATCTGAAGTCCCATCGCCATCAAAATCAGAGTTCACCGCCGCTACAGGATTGGTTCCGCCTTCAACCACGCCACGCTTATAAAAGTTTGCGGTCACGCGGTGCTCTCCTCCCAAGGAGTCGTGAATTATTTTATTGGTGGAGAAATCAGGAAAGCCACCATAAGGCGTTGCCGCAGTTGGATCCATAATCAGCCCCAGGTTGGCTGCAGTCCCGACAGAACCCGTTGTTGGGCTGGCTGCCGAAATGTCAACGTTATAATCTTCTTGCCCATCTAGGTTGATGTCAAACGTCATTTCATCCGTTGCACGAGGTAACTTACTAACTTCATCTAAATCAAGTGAATCTAACGTGGTCTGAAAGACCGGAGAAGTTTCTGTTGAAATTGTTTGATTTAATAGATAGCCTTGTACACGATTATCACTTTGGTCAGTCAGATAACCATCCTTATCCAATTTAAAGGAACCATTTCTAGTGTAGACAGCATCATACTTCCCCGCCTTATCTTCAAGAATAAAGAAGCCTTCACCATCAATTGCCATATCCAGTTCTCGACTGGTTCCTGACAAGGTACCCTGAGAAAAATCCTGAGTAACCGTCTCTACTCGAACCCCATTTCCAGGCGAGTTCTGTGCGCCAGAAAACATATCGGCAAACTCTGCACGCCCGGTTTTAAAACCAATGGTCTGTGCATTGGCTAGGTTATTTGAAATCACCCCCAACCCATTTGAAGCCGCATTAATTCCACTCAGCGCGTTTAAATCATAAGCTGAACCCATGACATTTCTCCTTGTGTATTTCAACCAGACAAACCAAATTTGGTTTATTTGATTGTTTAATAGTTCTTTTTATTTTGTTAACTAACCACTAATTTCTCTAACAGAATTCATATCAACTTTCTCCCCTGTCGCCAAGGTCAGAGACATGCTTCCGTCTTCATTTATGCCTATCGTATTCACTCGTGATGGCACAACCGTTTGGATAGACTTTAAATCACCATTCTCATCCGTACCATATGCCGTAAGAGAGTAAACCCCAGAAGGACTTGTTACATCAGAATTATCGAAACCATCCCACTCAACCACTTTATCTCCAGAAGTTAAGTCTGCGAGACTTAGCTCTTCAACCAAACCGCCGCCACTACTAATCACCACGGTGACATCAGTTAAAGGCTCTTCAGTCGTTAGCGTAAATTGTGAAGCCTGGCCTTCTGTATGAGAAAAATCCTCTCCAGAAACTTGAACATTTTTACCGATAATTGCTGCCGCTTGCATAGTTTGAAGGCCCTGGAACCCTTGAGTCATCGCCAAAATAGATTCATTCATTTTAGTCGTCGCCTCTAACTGACTCATCTGAGTAAGATCGGTTACAAAACTTGTCGGATCCATTGGCTTTGAGGGGTCTTGATTCTGCAACTGAGTTGTCAGTAGCCTTAAAAAATCCGCCTGCCCCATAATTTGATCAGGCGCAAAAGAGCTACTGTTAGAGGATAGTTGTGACGCTTCAATATAATCATTGTTATTGCTTAAAACGTTGAGTGCATCTGACATAACTTACTCCTTATTTACCAAGCTGGATCGTGCGCAGTAAAAGTTGTTTTGAAGTATTCATTACTTCAATATTGGTCTCATAAGATCGAGACGCAGAAAGCATATTCGCCATCTCTTCAACCACATTGATATTTGGTCGAAAGATATATCCTTGGTCATCCGCCATTGGGTGGTTTGGGTTATATTCCATTTTTGCGGGTGCTTGCGACTCTACAATCTCCTTCACACGAACCCCTGAAGCGGGCTCATACTGATTACCTTCTAGAATCGTTTGAAAGACAGGTTGTTTAGATTTATACGTTTCATCTTTATTAGAGCTAATACTGTCTGCATTGGCCATATTCGAGGCTATGGTATTCAAACGCACAGTTTGCGCATGCATCCCCGAAGCAGAAATATCTAAAATTTTAAACATTGACATCAGCTACCCCTTTCTATTCGCCACGCAATGCGTTGCGTATCCCTTTAATCTTGCCGTTTAAAAACTCGAGTGTCGCTTGCTGCTGCAAAGCATTTTCCATAAACTGAGCTTTCTCAATATGTGTCTCAACCGTATTACCGTCTAGCGCTGGCTGAGTTGGCTGTCTGTACATAAGGAATCTTGAAGTCGGCGTAAAACCATCGCCATCAATATGACGACCATTGGTTTTTTTCATCTCTGTTGCGCCATCTTCATAGAGTGTTGCAGCATCCTGCAAGGCTTTACGAAAATCGATATCTTGCGCTTTGAAATTTGGGGTATCTGCATTAGCTAAGTTATTAGCCAGAAGTTGCGCTCGTTGAGTTCTCACTCTAAATGCATCTTCATGAATACCAAATATTGAATCACCCATCACGATTCCCTTGCTTTAGTAAAACCTTTTGTCATACAGGCCATACCGTTATTTATTATCGAGGACTATGAAAACCACCCTCTTTTTACTGGATAGTTAGCAATGGAAATGCCAAGGTTATTCTTTTTGATGTTTTTTTAGAAAAAAGCGCTAAAGTTTTATAAAAACCGACAGTTATCGGCAGAAAGTCAAAAACTTGAGGAAAAATGAAGGAAATTTTTGCCGCCCAGATAAACCAACTAAATAACAACAACTTAATCTAAATGGTCAAAATTCGAACACCCTATAAAAA
>CAZJPO010000044.1:0-13090 GCA_964547865.1 uncultured Thiosulfatimonas sp. | reverse complement strand
AGTTGGCTTTTAACCAATTGGTCGAGCGTTCGAATCGCTCACGACCCACCATATTTCTAAAGCCCGCGATAAGTTTTTTACCGCGGGCTTTTTTGTTTCTATTCTCTTTTGGGTTGGTTGATAGCTGACTGTCAATCGGTCATGCTTTTAGTTTGTCTTTAGTTTAATGGATTTTATTAGGTTGGCTCGATTTCGCTTACCCGGCTTACAATCCCTTTTTGGATCCACTCGGCAATAACCGGTTCGTGAAACTGTGATTTTTGTTTGATGGCTTCGAAGCTCAACTCTTTTTGGATCCACTCGCTGTGAAGCTTTTCGAGTTCACTTAGCTTTTGATATTTCATTTGCCAAGTATCACGATAAACCATAAGTATTTCAGGTGTCTGGTTTAAGCTTGAGACCATCTTCATATCTTGCTTGTCACTGTACAGTAAGGCAGAAATATTTTGTTCAAACCGAAAAGTACTAACAGCAGGATGGAATTGAAACTTGAGTTCATCGTGAGGGGATTGATGGAGTTTCTGCAGATCTTGCTCAGAAAAAAATTGATCCTCTGCGTAGTAACCTTGCTCCATAGCCCACTCAAATTCAGCTAATTTTTTAAGATCAATTTTGTCGAAGCATTGTTTAATTTCGTCTATTTCCATAGAGGCGGTCAGCAACCACTGTGGAAACTCTAACCCATATTGATTGAGGTTCGGTTCAGTGGGCAAATAAAAGTAAATATAGCCTTTTGCTAAACCATTGAATAGTTTGGACCCTAATAGTGATGCTGTTACAGGATAGCTTGCGAGTAGGGCGTTAAGATGGGCGGTTAGAACGGTTTCTTTGTAAACGGCGATGCGGTTTAAATCTGCTAATTTTTGTAAGTCTTGTTGGCTCTCTTTAGACTCTTGTTTTTGGCTGATCGAACGCCAGAATAGTGATTGTATCTGTCGAAGGTTTTCCATCTTTCAGTACCGTTGTGTTTTAAGACGGCTGTAAATAAGGTTGGTGAAGCGTTTGTACTTTTTTCATTTCATCGAATAAAACGGGCCACTCAGGGATGTCAGAGTCCCACTCAATCAGTGTGGGTATCGGGCCGCTAATCTCAAGAACCTTCTTGTAAAGATTCCATACTTCATCATGAACTTGCCTACTATGGGTATCTAGTAGAAAAGACTCGCCATTCATTTCACGAGTTTCAAAACCGGCGAGATGCATTTCAACGACTTTTTCCCATGGGGTATTTTTCAGATAGTCATCAATGTCCTCCCCTGTGTTGTGATGGGAAACATAGATATTGTTGACGTCAAAAAGTACATCACAATCTGATTCTGCAACCACGGCAGCCAGAAATTCAGATTCTGATAAGGTGGCGTTGTGAAAGTTTAAATAGGTCGATACATTTTCAATTGCAAGACTTCGTCCTAAGAAATCCTGAATTTGAGAAATTCTTTGGGCAACGTGCGTTACGGTTTCATCGTTATAGGGTAAAGGCAATAGTTCATGGCTATATTGGCCGTGAACAGATGTCCAGCACAGGTGATCAGAAATAACCCAAGGCTCGATCTCTGATGCCAATTGTTTCACCTGTTTAAAGTAATTCCAATTTAGGTGGTCGGTGCTCCCGATAGACATATTGACACAGTGCAAAGAGGTTGGATAGTGCTCTCGAATTGCAAACACCTCAGCCTTTGCTCTGCCGCCTCTAACAAGGTGGTTATCTGTTAATAACTCAAACCAGCCGACATTGGGTAAGCTCTCCATAACATCATTGAGGTGCTTTGATCTAAGCCCAACTCCAGCACTGTTAAGTGGTAGTTGATAGCTGTATTGGTTTGTTGTCATGGTTCTTGTTTCATTAGTATTGGTAGGAAAATAGTTTTATGGCTTTAAGGTTGTTTCGTCTTATGGCCTGTAAGACGAAACAGAGAGGAAGCTTACTTAGCTTTTTTAGTCGCTAAAACAACCCCACCCGTGATTTTTTCACAGGTACCTTGAGGGACATAAACCCATTCAACATCTGAATTATCCATGGTGGCTTGGCCAGCACACTTGTGTTTTCCATCCATAGAACCACAATCATTTTTACCCATTTTGGCAATACCACCACATTTTTCCCAAACCTTAGGGGCATCGGGTACCGCTGCCGCTGCTTGTTGTGAAACAAGTGCAGAACCTACCGCTAAGATACCGATCGCGGCTGTTTTCTTCATTGTACTTTGCATAGTCATTGGACTTTCCTTTTGATTATTTCAATAAGTTTTACCAAGATTAAATTGACTAAATCGAATAACAAAGCAAGTAGTTTGTTTCGTTATTTTTAGCCTTGAATCTAATCTATTTTCGAATCGACTCGTCCCGACTCGTCCCAATTTAGACATGTAATAGGTTTATTTTGTTTCAAAAAAAGTATGGAGAAATCAAAAGACAATAATCTTTATAGTATTTAACGTGTTGATTATATGGGTTATTTTTTGGATGAAAAAAATAGAGGTTTAAATGGAATGACTCTGTTCTTGAAGAAAAAAGGACAGGGATAGAGTTATCTTCCTGTGAAATTTAAAATATTCTAATCAACCGTATTGAAAGCGCGATCACCGGCATCGCCTAAACCCGGATAGATAAACTTGTTTTCATCCAGTTTTAGATCGATTTGTGCGATGCTGATGTGCACGTCTGGGTGTTGCTGAGTCACTTTTTCCAGTCCTTCCGGAGAGCCGAGAATATTCAGTGAGTGGATCATTTTTGGTTTGTGCTGTTTGATGAGGTCAATAGCATCGTTTAAAGAGCCACCCGTTGCGACCATTGGATCGAGCAAAATAACCGTTTTATCTTTGCAACTGGGAAGTCGGTTGTAATAGGTTTTGGCAACATGCGTCACTTCGTCTCTTTTCATGGCCAAAAATCCAGAAGGGCTGTTTGGAAATAGAATTTCGAGGGCTTCCAGCATCGGTAGACCTGCGCGCAAGATGGGGACGAAAACTAGGTTTTGCTGATCAATAAACTCAAAGTCTTTCGAACCTCTCCAAGTTGAGATTTCTTGATTATGGAGAGAGAGGTTTTCGAGGGCTTGAAAACAGATTAGGCGAGTTAACTCTTTAATGGTTTGCCGGAAGGTATTGGCAGAAATATCTTCTCTGCGTAGGCGGTTGACGAGTTCTTTCGCGAATGGATGTGAAAGTTCATGAACCATAATATCCCCCGGCATTTTGATCTATAGATGTTTTTCGGCAATATCACGCAGTTTGATCACGTCCAGTGCTGCTTGGTTGGCAAAGCCTAGGGCACGAGTTAAGCGGGCTGGCGCAGAGCGCCCCATGCAGCCGTGGTTTAGATCTCCATGAATGGCTTCAATAAGGCCTTCTATGAGGCGAGGCCTGTCATTTTTGGATTCAGTAAGCCAGTCTTGAATGTCCAGTACATCATTCGCGACAGTGTTCATGACTTCAGAGTGCTGGTTCACTAAGGCCTCTACATTTCCACCCACTTCTAGGCCCGCAATATTTGTGGTCAGAATATAAAGATTTTTTCGAACCAGCTCGTAGTTTAGTTCCTCGGCTGAGTCAAGCAGATAGCTAGGTAAATCAACTTGAGAGAGCGCATCAAAAACTAATTTAGATTTTGCACCATAAATTGGCGAAGGTAGAACAACTTTACTGTCCATGCCTTTCTTTTTTTCAAACCAAACCGAAATGACCGTAGGGGATTCGATATTGGCAACTTGCCAGTCTCTTGGAAGGAGTTCATTCTGCAACAGAATTAAGCGATCTCGCCACTGAATTGGGACTTGATTTAAGGTTTCTGCGATATCGGCTTCACCTACTGCTATAAGGACAGCTTCAGGTTCTGGAATCGTATTTGCAACAAGTTGTGCATCCATTTCTCGGGTGACGCCTTGAACAGGGTATCCTAAGCGTAGGAAACCTCTGGCAAAAACACTTCCTAACTCACCTAAACCAATGACAATTATTGGATTTTTCATGCAGACCTCTTTCTGTTTTTTTGAGTTGTGCAAAATGCACCAAAATGATGAAACTATTCATATTGATATGATGGAATCGTTGTAGAATATATTCATTCGTTTCGCAATGTCTAGGATATTATTCAATGAAAGAACAAAAAGCAAAATTTACCTGGCATTATTACGTCATGGCCTCTGGGGCTTTGTTGGCGATGCTGGCTGCGACGCTAGGGTCAACTGGGGGCATCATGTCAGGTTTGGCGATTGCGGTGATCAGTCACCCACACCTGCCTTTAAAAGGGTTGAGCCGTTTTATCTTCTACACGCTATTCGTGATTCTCTATGTGTTTGCATTTCCTGATCCTGAGGTGGTTAGAGAGATGATGTCGCAATCTTCAATGAATCCTCCAGCGAATTAATAGGGCGCATTATGTCTGAGTCTAAAGCTTTAGAAGATTATCTGAAAATCATATACAAGCTCGAGGGGAACAGTTCCGAGGATAAAGGGGTTCAGACTTCGGTGATCGCTGAACGCCTCTCTATTTCGCAGGCTTCAGTTTCAAATATGATAAAAAAACTGGCGGATAAAAACTTTGTCTCCTACGCGCCATATTATGGGGTCAGCTTGACAGAAGCGGGGCGAAAGATCGCATTGAATATGGTGCGAAAACACCGTATTTTAGAACTCTATTTGGTGGAAAGATTAAAGTACTCGTGGGATGAAGTCGATGAAGAGGCTGAAATCCTAGAACACGCTATCTCTAATAAGTTGGCCAACCGTATGTGGGAAGACTTGGGAAGACCTTCCCATGATCCTCATGGTTCCCCCATCCCGTCAATTGATGGTGTTTTAGAAGAACAAAATTGGAAACGTTTAATTGATATCCCTCTCGAACAGACGGTTGCAGTTAAGCGTATCAAGAACCGAAGTCCGGAAGAGCTCCGTTATTTGGCCGCTATCGGCTTAACGACAGGGGTTGATTTAACAATTAAAAATATGGCACCACTTAATGGTCCATTCCTAGTCGAAATCAATCACAAAGAACTTCATGCTATTGATTATCGCCTGGCAATGGCGATCCATGTGGATGACGCAAAATAGCCTATGCAACAGAGTTTTTTTCAAGAGGCTCTTGAGGGGCTTAATACTGCGGTCATCTGGTTAGACTCTACCCAAAAAATTCAATTTATGAATGTCGCTGCTTGCGAACTGTTTCAATTGAGTCTAAACCGAATGACAGGCCGAGATTGGCATCAACTACTTCCTAATCTAGATGTGAACTTAGATTCGGCAAATCAACAAAAAGTCACAGTACATGAATACTTAATTGCGACCTCGGATCTTAGTAAGGTCAGGGTTAGCTGTACGATCACCCCTTATACCCTGAATAATGAGGCTGGTTGGCTAATTGAGCTCTATGATAACGAAAGGCATCATAGAATTGTCGAAGAGGATGAGCGCTGGCATCAATATGAGGCCGGAAATTTGTTGGTGAAAACCTTGGCTCACGAGGTGAAAAACCCCTTGGCTGGTATTTTAGGTGCGACTCAGCTACTGCAGAAACGTCACAATGGCGAGTCAAAAGAACAGGCTTTTCTAGAAGTGATCTACAACGAAGTGATTCGATTGAAAAACTTAGTTGACCGAATGCTTGGCCCTAAGAATAAGTCAGACAAAGAATTACATAATGTCCATGAAGTGGTTCGTTATGTACTGCAGGTGATTGAGGGTGAGAAGCCAACCAATGTCGCGGTTAAATTGGATTACGATCCAAGTATTCCCGATATTGAAATGGATTTTGACGCCATGGTGCAAGCCATGATGAATCTGATGAAAAATGGCTTTCAGGCGATGCAAAATACAGGTGGGTTTTTGACTATTAAAACTCGAGTGGCACATAAATTTACCCTAGGTAGTACCGCTTATCCACTTGTGGCAATGATTTCAATCCGAGATGAAGGGGAAGGGATTCCCGAAAATGTTTTTGATTCCATCTTTTACCCGATGGTAACCAGTAAGAAAGAAGGAACGGGTTTGGGGTTACCAGTTTCACAAAATGTAGTTCGTCAGCACGGTGGGTTAATTGTTGCTGATAGCGAGCCGGGCAAAACGGTCTTTACGGTTTATTTGCCGATTATGACGAAGGAAGGGGCTGAATGAGTTTAGAAGAACAAAAAAACGATTTGTCAGATATCAGTGATCCAATTGTATGGGTTGTGGATGATGATGCTTCTATTAGGTGGGTCATTGAAGCCGCCTTGGAGGACAAACCTTATTTGGTGAAAATCTACGACTCGCCTTTAATGGCGCTCAAGGAGTATGAGGAGTTTCCTCCCTCTGCGGTATTAAGTGATGTCCGCATGCCTGATATGGATGGCTTAACCTTTATGGAAGCCGTGCATGAGCTCGACAAAAAAATCCCCGTGATTATTATGACCGCCCATTCTGATTTAGATACCGCGGTAAAATCTTATCAAAGTCGAGCGTTTGAATACCTCCCTAAACCGTTCGATATTGATGAAGCCACTTCCTTAGTTGATCGCGCGGTAAAAAGATTTCAGTCTAGTGGAACTAAACGCAAACGCAAAAGTAAGAAGGCGGAAAAACAACCGCTGAATATCATCGGTGCTGCACCTGCGATGCAGGAAGTATTCAGGGTTTTAGGGCGGGTCTCGCAATTGGATGTGACGGTTTTGATCAATGGAGAAACCGGGACGGGTAAAGAACTGGTTGCTAAAGCACTGCATGAATTAAGCCCGCGTTCTGAAGCGCCTTTTGTGGCCTTGAATACAGCAGCGATTCCACGAGAATTGCTTGAATCAGAACTGTTTGGTCATGAAAAAGGCTCGTTTACCGGCGCGCACTCACAGCGCGTCGGTCGTTTTGAAGAGGCCAATGGCGGCACGCTGTTCTTGGATGAAATTGGAGACATGCCCGTTGACCTGCAAACTCGATTATTGCGTGTCTTGAATGACGGTAGTTTTTACCGAGTCGGGGGCAAAACCTCTATCAAGACCAATGTTCGAGTGGTTGCGGCAACTCACCAAAATATGGAACAACTGGTTAGAGAAGGGAAATTCCGTGAGGATTTGCTCTATCGATTAAATATTATTCGAATCAAAGTTCCGGCTCTAAAAGAGCGTGCAGAAGATGTGCCCCTACTATTGCGTTTCTACCTTGAAAAAGAGGCTAAAGACCTCGGTTTAGAGGAGAAACAACTCAGCAAAGAAGTGACTCAATTCTTGTCTTCACTACCCTGGCCAGGAAACGTGCGTCAATTGAGAAGTCTCTGTACTTGGTTGACGATTATGGCACCGGATAAAACCGTTTATCTGGAAGACCTTCCGCTTGAGTTACAAAACCCTCCTGAGCAATATGGAGAGCCGACTGGGGACGATGATTGGGAAAGACCACTTAGAAAATGGTCTGAAGCATTTATCAAAAGTGGTCGAGAGGGCTTGCACACTACGGCAGAGCAGATGTTTGAAAAAGTACTGATTGATGTCGCCATGAAGGCCACCGCAAATCATAGACAAAAAGCCGCTATTCTGCTGGGATGGGGAAGAAATACCTTAACGCGTAAAACACAAGCTTTAGGTATTGATGAGAAAGATTAACCTTTTTCTAGGAAATTCATCATGATCTGGGAAATTTGGCAATATCTTGCAACAACTCCCAAAATAGCCCAAGCCAAAGAGATGGGCTATTTAAAAGAATCGATTGCTATGGCGGCTAGGGCCAACCGTTGCAAAGCCGAGTGGGGAGCGCATTACGAATTTTGTAAAAACGGTATTCTCGAAGCGGCCGATCGAGCCCTAAAAATCCGCAAGGTATTAATTTTTGGTGCAGGTTCTTTGCAGGACATTCCTCTGGCAGAGCTGTCAGATCGGTTTGATAAGGTATTATTGGTCGATTTAGTGTTTCTTAAATCTGCTCGTAAAGCAGTAAAAAAATACGCCAATATTGAGTTGATAGAGCATGATGTCACAGAATCATTGAGCTGGATTAGTAGCGGACAAGCCATGGCCCAAAACCCTACTAAGTGGCTGGATGACCAAGAACTAGATTTGGTCGTCTCCCTCAATCTTATTACTCAACTGCCGTTGATTCCGGTGCGTTGGTTAATGGCACAATGTCAATTTACAGAGGAACAGGCTGATATTTTGGGTAAGCAGCTTATTTTTGCTCACCTTCACTATTTGCGACAGTTTCCCGGTGAGGTGTGTTTGATTGCTGATCGGCAAGGGGTTGAGTTTGACCGTCAAGGGGTTGAAATAGATCGATATGACCCTTGGTGGGATATTGAGCCGCCAGCACCAAACTACTTTTGGGAGTGGGAAGTGATTCCAATAGGAGAAGGTCTTCAGGGCCGTTGGCAAAAAAATAAAGTTGGAATTTCTTTTCTGTAGCCTTAAGAAATCTGCAGCTATAAAAAAACGCCGCGATTGCGGCGTTTTTTATTTCCAACGGGTTTCTGAGTTAGACTCTATAGCGCTTCGTTACCGGTCTCTCCAGTACGGATACGAATAGTTTCTTCGATATTGGTGACAAAGATTTTTCCATCACCGATTTTACCTGTTTGGGCGGCATTGATAATCGCTTCAACGGCCGACTCAACCACATCTTCCTTCACCGCAATCTCAAGCTTAAGCTTAGGAAGGAAGTCTACAACATACTCGGCACCACGGTACATTTCGGTGTGACCTTTTTGACGTCCGTATCCTTTTACTTCAGTGACAGTCATGCCGTGGATATCGATTTCGTGTAGGGCGTCGCGAACGTCATCCAGTTTGAAAGGCTTAATTACTGCAGTAATGAGTTTCATATCTCTTCCTTCGTCTTATTTGTCTAGAGTGATCAGTATTTATCTATTGTTCTTATTGTTTTTTTTATTGGGGATATTTTGCCAAATGTTGACCCATTTGAATAGGGGTGTTTGCTTGAATCTTTCCTAAATCAGGTAGCACACCTTCTGGCGTCAGTAATACAACGGTTGATCCCATATTGAAACGCCCGATTTCATCGCCTTTAGTAAACTGAATATTCTCCGATTCATAGTCCCAATGTTGGATGGTTGGTTCATAATCAGGCGTGATTTTGCCTTGAAAGACGGTTTCCATGCTGCCAACAAAAATAGCACCCACCATGACCAAGCAAAAAGGGCCTTTTTCTGTTTCAAAACGAATCACCAAGCGCTCGTTTCGCGCAAACAGCCCATCCACCATTCTAACGGTAGCGGGGTTTACCGCAAACAGGTCACCTGGTACATAGGTCATTGAAATCAGCTTACCATCAATCGGCATGTGAATCCGGTGGTAGTCTTTTGGCGATAAGTAAATAACGGCGGATTCACCATTTTGGAATTTCTTGGCATAAGTAATGTCTCCACCGACTAAGGCTTCCACCGTATAAGGGTGCGCCTTTGCTTGAATAATCTTGTTACCTTCAATATGAGTCGACTGGCTGATGAGACCGTCAACTGGGCTGATCCAAGTATCGATATTCCAATCGATTGGGCGGGCATCCTTTTTGAGTTCGCGGGTGAAAAAAGCATTGAAATGCGGGTAGTTTTCAATATCTTCATCTGCGGCTTCAGAAATATTAATACCGTAAATCTTGCTCAGTAATTTGATGGTGTTGTTCTTAATCCAAGGCGTTTCAACTTGCATAAACCAATGCATTCCTGCAGACAAAGCATGCTTGGGAATAATGTACTGTGGAGAGACTTTGATTAAGTCCATTAATTTCGCCATCTTTGGGGTGTCCTACGCTATGAATTTGTAATTCTAAGGGGGGGGATTTTAATGTATAATTCGCGCAATTAATAGAATGTAGCAAGGAAAACAATCATGTCGGATGTGAAAAAGGTCGTTTTAGCCTATTCAGGTGGTCTAGATACTTCAATTATTGCCAAGTGGTTACAGGATGAGTACAACTGTGAAGTGGTGACTTTTACTGCAGATATTGGACAAGGTGAAGAGATTGAACCAGCACGTGCAAAAGCACAAGCAATGGGTATTAAAGAGATCTACATCGAAGACCTGCGTGAAGAGTTTGCACGTGACTTTGTTTTTCCAATGATGCGCGCTAACGCAATCTATGAAGGTGAGTACCGTCTGGGGACTTCAATTGCACGTCCATTGATTTCTAAGCGTTTGGTTGAAATCGCTCAAGAAACGGGTGCAGATGCAATCTCTCACGGTGCAACGGGTAAAGGAAATGATCAAGTTCGTTTTGAACTAAACGCCTATGCACTGATGCCAGATGTGAAAGTCATTGCGCCATGGCGTGAGTGGGATTTGATGTCTCGTGAAAAACTCATGGCTTACGCAGAAGAACACGACATCGCCATCGAGAAGAAAAAAGGTAAAAAATCGCCTTACTCGATGGATGCCAACTTACTGCATATCTCTTATGAAGGCGGCATTATTGAAGACCCAGCTAATGAGCCGGAAGAAGATATGTGGCTGTGGTCAGTTGCTCCGGAAAATGCACCTGACACGCCAACTTACCTAGATATCGCGTTTGAAAAAGGTGATATTGTGGCAATCAATGGTGACGCTATGTCTCCAGCAACGGTAATGGAGTTCCTAAACAAAGTTGGTGGTGAAAACGGTATTGGTCGTGATGATATCGTTGAAAACCGTTTTGTGGGCATGAAAGCTCGCGGATGTTATGAAACTCCAGCGGGAACCATTATGCTTAAAGCGCACCGTGCGATGGAGTCTCTAACTCTGGATCGCAATGCGGCACACCTTAAAGATGAATTGATGCCGAAATATGCAGAGATGATCTATAATGGTTTCTGGTTCTCGCCAGAGCGTGAGATGCTGCAAGCACTGATTGATCAGTCACAACAGCTTGTATCAGGTAATGTTCGCCTTAAGCTTTATAAAGGTAATGTTATTGTTGTAGGTCGTACTTCTGAAAACAGCTTGTTTGATGAAGATATTGCCACTTTCGAAGATGATGGTGGTGCTTATGATCATAAAGATGCAGAAGGCTTTATTAAGCTGAACGCTCTTCGTCTAAGAACGGCAGCAAAAAAACGTTCTTAAAGAAATGTCTTCTGAAAAGCCCCGTATTCCAACATTTAAGGAATTAATTGATAACCCAATGGTAATGCTGGGCTTTGGCTTTGGCTCAGGTCTTTCACCAAAAGCCCCCGGCACAGTTGGCACTCTTCTTGGTTTGATTCTCTTTATCCCAATTTTATTGTGGTCAACGACAGCTGCATGGATTGTATTTGTGATAGGTCTGTTCGTTGGCAGCGCCATTTGCGGCAAAGCCTCAGACTATATGCAAGTTCATGATCATGGCGGTATTGTCTGGGATGAGTTTGTTGGAATCTGGTTAGTCATTTTATTACTGCCAGTTCAAAGCTGGCCTTATTGGTTGGCGGCATTTGTAGCTTTCAGAGTTTTTGATATATGGAAACCGTGGCCAATTAAACAGGTTGACGAGAAGGTTGCAGGTGGCTTTGGAATTATGTTGGATGATATCTTAGCGGCGGTCTATGCAGCGCTGAGTATAGTGGTCATTCACTTAATAATCGTTTGAGTTAACGATCTATTTTGCAAAAGATAAATATACGAGCAAAAAATTTATAAAAAACACTTGGTCAGTATAAATATGTTAAAGGCTGTGGAGCTATCTATATACGGCTAAATAATGTATATTACGTACCAAAAAAATATTATGGTGGTTGGAGCTAATTTATGTTTATTCCTTGCGATGATGCAAAACGCTTAATTAAAGAAAAAAATGCGCAGTTAGTGGATGTAAGAACCCCGGAAGAATTTGCAATGAGCAAACTTCCGGGAGCGATTAATATCCCTCTTCAGGACATTGACCGTGTTGGTGAGAGTATGTTGAATGGTGATATGCCGGTGATTGTTTTCTGCCACTCTGGTCAGCGTTCACATATGGCAATGCAAATTTTATTGTCTCAAGGTTTTGATGAAGTTCATAACTTGGGGTCATTTATGGCATGGCATCAATGCCCAGACCTATAACGGTTGATTGGTTAAAAAAGAAAAGCGCTTATTAATAAGCGCTTTTTTTTTGTTACGATACTTTCACACAGAGATAATAAACAGAGGAAAAAACATGAAACTGGCGCTACATTGGCAAATTCTAATTGCACTGGCTCTCGCAGCGGTAATGGGTTCAATGACAGGTACAGAGGGTACTATTATGGGTATTCACTGGTTGGCAGTCTATACCTTTATTGGAACCTTGTTTTTAAACGCCCTGAAAATGATTGTAGTGCCATTAGTGGTCTCTGCGATTATCACCGGTATTTCTAATGTAGGCAGCCAAGGTGGCTTTGGCCGCCTCGGCGGTAAAACCCTGCTTTACTATGTCTTTACCAGCTTTATCGCTATTATGATTGGGCTGGTCTTGGTCAATGTTATCCAGCCCGGCGTTTCTGAATCTCCTGCTCCGGTGATTGAAGCCAATGAAAAAGTCTCGCAAGCCGTCGAAGGTAAATCTGCAGGTGACGTTGTCGATGTGTTCTTGCGCATGATTCCAACCAATATTGTTGATGCTGCTGCAGAAGGGCAGATGCTTGGCCTGATCTTCTTTAGTTTGCTGTTTGGTTTCTTTATGACTCAACTTAAAGGTGAGATCAAACAGACCATGGACAATTTCTGGCAGGGTGTGTTTGATGTCATGATGATGATTACCGAACTGATTATGAAGTTTGCACCTCTGGGTGTGTTTGGCCTAGTAGCCGCTTCTGTGGCTAAAACTGGGTTTGACCAATTTGGTAACCTTGCACTGTTCTTTTTTACGGTAACAGCAGCGCTGGCTATTCACTTCTTGGTTGTTATGCCTCTGATCTTGAGGTTTGTTGGTGGTATTAAAAACCCATGGTTGCACTATCAAGCGATGGCGCCTGCGCTCTTAACGGCTTTCTCAACCAGTTCATCCTCTTCCACACTGCCAATTACCTTAAAGTCGGTAGAGCATCGTGCAGGTGTTTCCAACCGTGTAACCAGCTTTGTACTGCCACTTGGCGCTACGGTGAATATGGACGGTACCGCGCTTTACGAGTGTGTTGCTGCAATCTTTATTGCCCAGCTATTTGGTGTAGAACTCGATTTTGCAACTCAACTGTTGATTGTCTTTATTGCATT
>CAZJPO010000043.1:0-13151 GCA_964547865.1 uncultured Thiosulfatimonas sp. | reverse complement strand
GATTAATGTAATTTTTACCATAAAAAGTGTCTAGTGTTTTCAGGCCTTACCATTGTTATGAATTTCGATGAATAGCGAAGCTGTCGCAGCCACGAGGACTCGAACACGGAATCGCCCCTTAGGAGGGGGCCGTTATATCCAGTTTAACTATAGCCGCACTGTCAATATTCACGTTCATAGTTTACCCTGATTAATTGAGACCGAACAACTTCTGGGAAGCATCGATTATGTGGATTGAAAAAGAGGTACAATGCCCTTACTGTTGGGAGCAAATTCAAATCTTGATTGAGCCCGCAGAAGATCGGCAGGATTATATTGAAGACTGCCAAGTCTGCTGTAGACCGATTCATTTCATCATCGAACTCAATGGAGAGGGTCTCGCAGAGGTTCAAGCCTTACATGAAAACGAAACCTGATTGGATACCCCTTAATGTCATATTACCCTCAACAGGAAGACCCACAAGAGTTTAGCCGAAGTGAAATTCGTCGCCTCTATATTATCGGGGCGATTATGTCTGCTATCGCTGGCTACATAAACAGTGCGGTTCTGTTGGAATACGCAATCCCTGTCAGTCAAATGTCTGGAGTCGCCTCACATTTAAGTACTGGGTTGTTTGAAATTGATGCTGGCTTTATCTTTGTCTCAATTGCGGTACTTTTCGGTTTTATCTTTGGTGCCTTTATTTCTGGAATAATGATCGGCGAAAAGAATTATCGAGAAACTCCGAACTACGCTTACGGCTTAACTTTGAATGGTATTTTGATTATGCTTGCAGGGTTGTTAAACCCTCTGCACTCTATCTTTACGGTGACCCTTGCTGCCATCGCTTGCGGTCTACAAAATGCTCTAGTTGCCAGTTATAAAGGCATGCAGATGCGCACCACCCACATGACAGGTAATGCCACCGATCTCGGCGTACATATCGCGACTAAATTTAGAAAAGGTGGACAGTACTCTTGGCAGACACCGCTGCTTATTGTGCTTTTGATTTTCTATGTGGTAGGCGGTGTAATGGGTATCTTGTTCTATAAGGTTTCCCCCATCATCAGCTTAGGTTTTACCGGCATCTTTACTTTTTTCGTTGGACTAATCTGGTTGCGTCGTTATCGCACTCGACACTATATCAAACCCATCGAAAACTAATCGGTGACCACCGAATACTGAACACTTAAGGTGTGTTCAGATTGGGCGTGAACGGTAATGGCATCTTCGAGTACATTGCCACTCTCGACACAGACAAAGTTGCTCCAAGCGTCATTATTAATATCAGCAAAGCCTTTGACAATTTCAGGGCCGGGGTTCCAAACCACAGATGACTGCGAGTTACGCTTGTTGATGACAATGCGTCGGTTATTGCCACGGTCTTCAATCGTCGCTTTACCGACATGATCTAGGTAGACCGAATCTTTAGCCGGATCAACTTTAACAGTTTCACGTTGAATTTCTGGAGGCACATTGTCGACCAATTTATCCAAGTGCACCGAACCTTCTAAGCCAGCAACAACCAAGCCCTGAGGATTGTCTACACTAAAGTAAGTATGCAGAGCCTCGGTAATCTTAATATCTTCGTCATTGAGGTTATGAGTGGTTAGACTTAAGGTTAAGCAGGCATCAACCTGAATATTGAGAGAGAGTTTAAACCGATAAGGCCAGAGCTTTTCAGTTTCAGCATTCGATTCACAAGCCAAAATAACCGAAGTCGTGCCATCTGTACAATGGTCAATATGCTCAAGCTTCCAAACCATACTACGCACAAAGCCATGAGCAGGCAGCCCCGCCTGTTCGGCCTGACCAAACCAAGGCCAACAGACAGGAATGCCGCCGCGAACCGGCTTTGACCCATCGTAAACAGCGCTGTCGCTGACCCACAACAGGTCTTGTTGATCTTTTGGGAGATAACTGAGAACACAGCCACCAAAAAGAGTCATTTCAGCAGTTGCATGCCGGTTCTCTACTTTGATGATTTCGATGCCATCACGCCTTAAAAACTCTACACTTGATACTGATTGAGACTCTTTTTTTGTCATGATGTTTCACCCCAAAAAGATTAAACAAAAAATCGTTTGTCTATTCGTCTTATCGCCACTCAGTTAAGGTTCTATTGAGAAGTTCATTTGGGTATTCCCCTGTGACATAAGCTTCACCGATGGTTTTGAGTAGCACCAGACGAATAGTTCCTGCGCGCACTTTCTTATCGCCCGCCATTAATTCGAGATATTTTTGGTTACTCATCTCATCAACAGACGGCGGCAAGATAGGCAATTTTGCACGTTCAAAAATGGCCTTGATGCGCTCTTGATCGGCTTCTGTCAGGTCACCCATCAACTTTGACATATAGATAGCCTGCATCGATCCGGCACTAACCCCTTCGCCATGCAGCCAGTTACCATAGCCCATACCCGCTTCAATTGCGTGACCAAATGTATGGCCAAGATTAAACAGCGCTCTTAAGCCAGCTTCTTTTTCATCTTTGGCGACAATGACCGCCTTGTTGTGACAGGAACGCTCAATTGCTTCTGAGAGGGCACCCGGCTCTCTCGCCAGTAGTTTTTCTAGGTGTTCTTCCAGCCATTCAAAGAACCCTTTATCGACAATCAGACCATATTTGATCACTTCTGCTAACCCCGCAGAAAGCTGTCTGTCTTCAAGCGTGTTCAGAGTATCAGTATCAATCACCACACACTCCGGTTGATGAAACGCGCCGATCATATTTTTACCTAAAGGATGATTTACGCCCGTCTTTCCACCAACAGAAGAGTCAACTTGCGAAAGCAGCGTTGTCGGCATTTGAATAAAGTTGACTCCGCGCTGGAAAGCCGCGGCGGCAAAGCCCGTCATATCGCCAATGACACCACCACCCAATGCAACCAGTGTACAGCTGCGATCAAATTTCTGGCCGATCAGTTCATCAAACACCAGATTTAGGGTTTCTAGATTTTTGTACTTTTCTCCGTCTGGCAAGATTACAGATTTCACATTAAATTCAGCAAAGGCTTTTTCACACGCCTCAAGATAAAGCGGAGCAACCGTCGTGTTCGTCACAATCAATACTTGCTGACCCTTTACATACGGCTTGACCAACTCGCCATTGCCCATCAGTCCTTGGCCAATGAAAATAGGGTAACTTCTATCGCCTAATTCAACCTTCAATGTTTTCACTTCTATTCTCACTAAATAATTTTTTCTTCTTCAAGACGATCAACAATCTGCTTAACCACTTTGTGCACAGAGTGTTTCTGTGTCTCAACAACCAAATCGGCCATCTCTAAATACCAAGGCTCGCGTTTGTTCATTAGATCCCGCAGCACCTGACCGGGATTTTCAGTTTGCAACAGCGGTCGATTGCGATCATGCTTGGTTCGCTGAATCAAGGATTCCACCGAAGACTTTAAATAAACAACAAAACCACGTGTTCTCAGGTGCTGTCGATTACTTTCCGTCTCAACTACGCCTCCCCCAGTCGCCAACACGATTTGTTGACGCTCAGAAAGGTCGTCAACCACCGCGGCCTCTCGAGTTCGAAACCCTGACTCTCCTTCAATATCAAAAATCATCGGAATATTTGCGCCGGTTTTGGCTTCTATTTCATGGTCGCTATCCAAAAATTGGTAATTTAATTTTTCGGCTAATAACTTGCCTACTGTCGATTTTCCAGCCCCCATTGGGCCAACTAAAAATATACTTTCTTTATGCATGGCATCATTATAAATATCTAAATATTTTTTTCTTCTGTTTCTGAAACTCCGCTTAAGTGAAATCGCGCGCCGCAAACCCGCCCTTTTCTTTGTTAGAATGAACAAATATTAAAAATAATAATGGAGACGGTACGATGAAAGGTTCACTATATATTGTTTCAGCCCCTTCTGGGGCGGGGAAAACTTCTTTAGTCAGCAAGTTAATTGAGCAAGATAGTAGCATTGTGGTATCGGTTTCCAGCACGACGCGCGAGATGCGTCCAGGTGAAGAGAACGGCGTGAACTACCACTTTTTAAGTGTAGAACAATTCAATGCCAAGATCGCCGTAGGTGATTTTCTTGAACATGCCAAGGTATTTGATAACTATTACGGCACCTCTCAAAGCAGCGTTGAAGCACAACTTAACTCCGGTAAAGACGTGATCTTAGAAATTGACTGGCAGGGAGCCCAACAGGTACGCAAACTCATGCCTGATGTCAAAACGATCTTTATTCTGCCCCCGTCAAGAGAAGAGCTTCAACGCAGATTAAAAGGCCGAGGCACAGACAGCGATGAAACGATTCAGCGCCGAATGGACGATGCCGTCAGCGAGATGTCGCACTATGACGAATTTGATTTTATTGTGATCAACAACAATTTTGATATTGCTTTAAAACAACTGCACAGCGTTTTCTGCTCGCAACGGATGACACAAGCAAAACAGGTTATCGCCCATAAAAATATGATTAGCGCCCTACTGACAAGCTAAGCCTCCCTACGTTTTCGCGCCTAAATTAATCAAACCAATGTATCAGTTTCTTATCCGAATTTTGGCACCGATTGTGGTGCTATTGACCGCAATTGACGCCATTAAAAGACGGGGCGGAATCCCTTATTTAAAACAGCGACTAGGGTTCGGATACCGCTCTTTGCCGGAGTTTGAATTTGATACTTGGATTCACTGTGCCTCTGTCGGTGAAGTGAATGCCTCCCTGCCAATTATTAAGGCGCTGAAAAACCGTTCCGGTTTAAAACACGTGATTGTCACCACCAACACCCCCACTGGTAAACAATTTCTAAAACAACATTTTCCAGAACTAGCACACGCTTACTGTCCGTTGGACTGGCCCTATGCGATTAATCGGTTTTTGAAAACTTACCGACCCAAGCACTTATGGATACTCGAAACTGAAATCTGGCCAAACCTTTATCGACTTGCAGAGCACAGAGACATTCCCATCACCCTGATTAATGGCCGACTGTCGCATAAAACCCTCAAAGCACCGAGCTTTGTTCTCAAGGAGTACCGTTCAGCGCTGCGCAGAGTTCAGCAAATTCTGGCTAAATCGGATGCTGATGCCAAAGCCTTTATTCAACTCGGTGCCGATGCTGAAAAAGTAACCTGTGCTGGCAATCTAAAGTATGCCCAATTAAATGCCTTGCAGCACTTTGAGGCCCCCGTAACGCGCGACTATAGTTTGTTGGCGTCCAGCCATGAAGACGAAGAATTAAAGATTGCCAAGCTGTGGCAGGAAACACAACAGAAAACCCTGTTAGTGATTGCGCCAAGACACCCTAAAAGAGCAAAACAAATTTTATCTCAGCTTAAACCCCTGAATCTCAAAGTCGCTGTTGATAGCAACAAAGACCCTATCACAGCACAAACAGAAGTGTTTCTACTCGATAGAATCGGCAGTTTGCCTGCCTTTTTAGAACATGCCCAACTGGTGATTATGGGAGGAAGTTTTATCCCCAAGGGCGGGCACAACATTATTGAACCCTGTGCCTATGGTAAAGCCGTTATCGTCGGGCCTTTTATGGCCAATTTCCAAGAAGAGTTTGACCTCTTACTCGCCAAAAACGGGCTAATCCAATGCGCAGACTATTCCAGGCTGGAACAGAAGCTATCTGAACTCAGTTATGATGCCCAACAACTCAAGCGAATTGGCAACAACGCCAAGGCTTTTACCCACAGTCAAAAACACATTCTAGAAACCTATCTAAAACACCTCTCAATTGAGACTGACAAGACCTAATTTGAGCAGGTTCTCAGTGGGTGATAAAAAATACCGCGCTAAGACTAATAATTTGGTTGAGTTTCAGTTACAATAGCTCCTTACCCTTAAATTTTATGTACAGGAATTAAACATGGCACGTGTCACAGTAGAAGATTGTTTGACTCAAGTTGAAAACCGTTTTGAATTAGTTATTTTAGGTGCAAAGCGCGCACGTCAGCTTGCAAATGGCGCTGAAGCCACGCTGGAATGGGATAAAGATAAGCCAACAGTAATGGCATTACGTGAATTAGCAGAAAACTCTATTGATGGTAAAGTCGTCATGGATGATCCAGATACACCTCCATTCTTTAGCTAATTTGACTGTCACCCAACTGCAGCAAAGGTTCCAAACCCCTCTATGCCGACACCAAATTCAATTGATGGCTTAATCCGAAAAGCTTCGGCCTACCTCAACGAAGGACAAGTCGAACAGATTAAATCTGCTTTTGAATTTGGTGCGCTTGCCCACCAAGGGCAAACCCGAAAATCGGGCGAAGACTATATCTGGCACCCTGTTGCCGTCTCCGAAATTCTCGCTGAAATTCAACTCGATAAAGAGAGCTTGATCGCGGCGATTCTTCACGACGTTATTGAAGACACCCCCTATACCAAAAATGACATTACTGAACGCTTTGGCGAAAATGTTGCAGAAATAGTCGATGGTGTCACCAAGCTAGGTAAGCTTGAGTTTGATAACCCTCAGGAGGCTCAGGCAGAAAATTTCCGTAAAATGATTTTGGCCATGTCGCGAGACATCCGCGTCATTTTAATTAAACTGGCCGATAGACTTCACAATATGCGTACCCTGGGGGTTATGCGCCCTGACAAGCAACGTCGAATTGCCCATGAAACCTTAGATATTTACGCCCCGATTGCAGGCCGACTCGGTATTAACGCGATTCGAATTGAACTTGAAGACTTAGGGTTCAGGGCTATGCACCCAACCCGTTTTGCGGTTTTAGAGAGTGCCGTCAAAAAAGCCCGCGGTAACCGAAAAGAAGTTATTGAGCAAATTACCGATAGCATTCAAAACCGTCTCAATCAAGAGAACATTCCCTGTCAGGTCATTGGACGCGAAAAGCACCTTTATTCACTTTATAAAAAGATGAAAAACAAGCGTCAGAGCTTTAATGAAATTCTCGACATTTTTGCTTTCCGCATCATCCTGAATTCCGCAGATGAGTGTTATCGCACACTGGGAACCGTTCACTCACTTTATAAACCGCTCCCTGGACGGTTTAAAGACTATATCGCGATTCCGAAAGCCAATGGTTATCAGTCATTGCATACCGCCTTATTTGGACCTTACGGAGTGCATTTAGAAGTTCAAATTAGAACAGAAACCATGCACGAAGTCTCTGAGCACGGTATCGCCGCCCACTGGCAGTATAAACAGCAGGATGGCTCCGAAGAAGGCAACGTTTCCCATGTTGATGTCCGAGCTCAAGAGTGGGTTAAGAACTTATTGGAAATCCAGCAAAGTGCGGGTAACTCTCTGGATTTCTTAGAAAACGTTAAAATCGACTTGTTCCCCGATGTGATCTATGTGTTTACCCCTAAAGGCGATATCATCACTTTACCCGTGGGTTCAACACCGGTCGACTTTGCTTATGCCGTGCACACCAATATCGGCCACAGCACCGTAGGCTGTCGAATTGACAAAAAACTGGTCCCTCTCAGAACGCCGCTAGAAAGTGGAAAAACCATCCATATTATCAAAGGCAATGAACCAACTCCTAACCCCGCTTGGTTGAATTTCGTCAAAACCGCAAAAGCACGCTCGCAGATTCGTCACTACATGAAAAACCTGCAAACCGGCGAAGCAGAAAAACTTGGTCAACGTATGCTGTCCAAATCTTTACGTAAATTCAATATGGCTTATGATGGTCTAACCGATGAAACTCGCGACCAACTTGTACAAGCCTTTAGACTGAACAGCTGGGAACAACTGTTATGTGAACTGGGTACCGGTAATCGAATGAGCGCCCTCGTTGCCAAACAGATTCACGATTTAGTGATTGGTACAGATGACCCGACACCGACTCAGAATGACAGCTTGCCAGAAGAAGCCAAACTCCCCATTACAGGAACAGAGGGGATGGTGGTGCATTTTGGAAACTGCTGCCACCCGATTCCTGGCGATGAAATCATCGGCTTTATCAGTACGGAAAAAGGGTTGGTTATTCACCGCGAAAGCTGTCACAACGTTAAGAACATTAAAAACCAACCTGAAAAGTGCCTAGACGTTGAGTGGGACAAAGACCCCAAGGGCACCTTCTTGGCCGAGCTTCAGCTAGAAGTCATGAACCAGCGAGGAGCACTAGCCACCATTGCCAATGAAATTGCCAAAACCAACACGGACATTGAACGCGTGCGCTCGGAAGATAAAGACGAGACTTACAGTTTGATGAACTTTACCATCAATGTCCGCGACCGCGTGCACATGGCTCAAGTCATGAAGCAGCTAAAGCACGTATCAATTGTTGAAAAAATTCAACGTCTCTAACCGAAAGTACGCCTAGCTTTTTCAGGTTCAAATCTAACTAAAACAACCGACAGATAAAACGCCATTTTAAATAGCTCTATTTGCTAGAATGATTTGGTCTATAGAATCAGTAACCCCAAATTTAAGGAAATCGTATGCGTGAAATCATTGCCACAGATCAGGCGCCTCAAGCCATTGGAACCTATTCACAAGCTGTAAAGGTTGGAAATACCGTTTACCTATCCGGTCAAATTGCACTTATTCCGGAAACCATGGCGCTTAAAGAAGGTGAAATTTCCGAGCGCATTCACCAAGTATTTAAAAACCTTACCGCAGTTTGTGAAGCCGCTGGCGGTTCACTGCAAGATATCGTTAAGCTCAATATTTTTCTGACGGATATGAGTCACTTTGCAACCGTTAATGAAATAATGGCGCAATACTTTCAGCAGCCTTATCCTGCAAGAGCCGCAGTAGCGGTCGCGCAACTACCCAAAGATACCGATGTTGAAATGGACGGCGTCATGGAACTAAGTGCCTACTAACGGTTATTTATGTTGTTGCCTTGAGACTCTATCGAATAAAGATTCAAGGCAATACACCCTAATAAACCATCCCAAACCAAACTCTTCTTTTTACCTCTTGCCGTTTCTAAAATAACTTTTTCTTATTCTTCATCGAAAAAATATATAAGAACATTATTGATAATTATTATCATTAACCTTATCATATGCCCTGAGTCGTCGAAATATTCGCAAGTATTTTGATAACTTTTATGATGACAAGTGCCTTTATTAGCTAATTTTGGATGACACTCTCCTAAAGCCACCGAGATATAAGCTAAGGCATTTGTTCTTCATACCTCCTCCGTTAGCATGTCCGATGACATGCTTTTTATTTTGGAGAGCGTGAATTCTTAAATCAGGTTTGTGGCACAGATAAACAATCATAAGCCCACAAAAACTAATAACCCTGGAGTGAACCCAATGAGTGAATTGAACTCAATGTTCTCAATCGCTAACGACAAAAAGCGTTTAGAAGCTGAACTCGAGGCGACAAGAGACAAAGTAAAGCAACTCGAATCTCAATATGAAGCATTGCATGAAGACTATATGCATGCCATTACAACTGAACAACCAGATTTGAATGGTAAGGTCATCACTTTAGTCGACGGCGATAAAACTGATGCTCGTATCTTAAGAGCGGTCAGTGAGCACTACAATGCCACACTGATTATGCCTCAAAGCGAACAAACGCTTTGCTATGCCATTAAGGTCGCTGATCACGTTCTTTGTCTAGAGAACTGTCCAAACCAGAACCTGTGTTCGACAACCTATGCAACCTGTGCCAAATACAGAAAGCCTGTACACCTCTTACCTTCTAAGGATGTGCACCACTTTAGCCGCCAACTTGCTAGCTTAGCAGTTGAAGTCAGACAGCCCAGTGACTCAACGGGTGAAATAGCACACTAAATCAAATCATGATTGCGCCTGAGCTTTAAGGCGCAATCCACTCAAGTTTTCCTCAAGAACAAACACAATCACAGCAAAAACATCATTTTTGAGTTAAAATCTGGTTACCTTTTTTAAACGCCAGATAGCATGCTTGCCGAATACCATTTAACCAACCTCAAAGGCGTTGGCCCCAAACAAGTTGAAAAGCTTAACAAGCTTGGGCTATTTGTTGTCCAAGACCTGCTATTTCACCTCCCCCTACGCTATCAGGATAAAACCCGAATCACCCCCATTGATCAGGCAATTTCCGGTACTGAAGTATTAGTTGAAGGCACGATTTTTTCTCAAGCCCTGACAAGAGGACGTCGCAATACGTTAGTGGTCAAAATTCAATCTGATGAGGGTGCCTATTTAACCCTTAGATTCTTTCACTTTCACTATCGACAAGCCCAGCAATTCACCCGCGGCAAAAAAATACGAGCATTTGGTGAAGTCCGATCTGGTCCCAGTGGACTGGAAATCATTCACCCTAGCTATCAATTAATAGATAAAGCCAAAATACCCGAGTTAGAGGACACTCTGACCCCTGTTTACCCAACCACGGAAGGACTCGGCCAAGCGTCTGTGTTAAAACTCATTAAGCAGGCTGTTGAGCTACTGAAACAAAACCCATTGCCAGAACTACTGCCAGAAGAACTATTGAAAAGCCTTCAACTTCCGACCCTCAATCAAGCTTTGCTCACTCTTCACCAACCGCAACCAGAAGACAACCTGGTTCAGATCAAACAGTTTGAACATCCCGCTCAACAACGTTTAATTATTGAAGAACTGATTACTCAACAGGCTGGACTTCAACAACTCAGGCAGACTGAGCAACAGCGCTCAGCCCCTAAACTGCCGCCTAGCCAGACATGCAATGCACTATTAGCCAGCCTGCCCTTTACCCTCACTCAGGCGCAGCAAAGAGTCCTAAAAGAGGTCCAACAAGACTTGAATCAGCCACACCCAATGCAAAGATTGGTTCAAGGGGATGTAGGTTCTGGTAAGACCGTCATTGCCGCTCTAGCGGCCATTCAAGCAGCAGATGCCAATTATCAGGTTGCGGTAATGGCCCCGACTGAAATTCTAGCGGAGCAGCATCTCAATGCTTTTTTAGAGTGGCTGGAACCACTTGATATTTCTGTCGCGTGGCTCAATGGCAGAATGAAGTCTGCCGAGAGGCGATATCAACTCTCTAGAATTGCCAGCGGTGAAGCAAAGGTCATCATTGGTACCCACGCCCTTTTTCAAGAAGCCGTTGAATTTCACAAACTCGGTTTGGTGATTATTGATGAACAACATCGGTTTGGTGTCCACCAACGCCTAGCTCTAAAACAAAAAGGCGATGATAAGCTCAGCAAACAAGACGAGGTGCATACACACCAGCTTGTTATGACTGCGACCCCCATCCCCAGAACCTTAGCGATGACCGCCTATGGAGACTTAGATTTATCGATTATTGATGAACTTCCTCCGGGCCGAAAACCCATCGAAACGGCGGTTCTTAGCAATGAAAAACGTTTTGAAGTCATGGAACATCTCTATGCAAAATGTAAACAAGGCATTCAAGCCTACTGGGTCTGTCCTTTAATTGAAGAATCAGAGCTGCTTCATGCTCAAGCTGCCGAGGTCACCGCCAATCAATTTACAGAACGCTGGCCAGATTTAAAAGTTGGGCTGGTTCACGGCCGCCTCAAAGGTGAACAAAAAGCACTTTTAATGGAGGCTTTTAAAAAACACCAACTTGACCTATTGGTCGCAACCACGGTCATTGAGGTCGGAGTCAACGTGCCCAATGCCAGCCTCATGATTATTGAAAATGCGGAGCGCCTCGGTCTGGCACAACTCCACCAGTTGCGTGGTAGAGTAGGTCGAGGAGACTTGCAAAGTCACTGCGTACTAATTTACCAGTCTCCCCTATCGGAAACCGGCAAGTCCCGTCTCAATATTATGCGGGAGACCACAGATGGGTTTCGCATCGCCGAAGAAGATCTAAAAATTCGAGGGCCGGGTGAAATACTTGGTACCAAACAAACAGGTGGTTTACAATCTAGAATTGCTGACTTAAAACGCGATAGTCAGTGGATTCCTACCGCCCAGCACTGGGCACAATTAATGGTAGAAAAATACCCAAACTTGGTTGACCCCCTCCAACAAAGATGGGTGGGACACAAAGTGGATTACCAACACGCATAACGGCTTAAATAGAGTTAAAGGCTTTTCATGTCTGTAGAAAGACTTTCTAAAATCAAGGCGCTCATTAAAGAGAAAATCGAATCAAACGATTTACGGCCACAGTTTTGGAAACCCTTAAGGCTGATTACGCGAATTGTTCCCTCTCCGAAAATCCAACAATGGCTTAAGACCCCGACCTCCTTGACCGCAAAATTAAAAGCCCTATGCCCACAATTAGAGGTGGTTGTACTGTCTGAGACATTTGAAGCCCCCCTGTTAAGTGAGGCACAAAAACTCGGTCTTGAACATAACGAAGAAGCCTGGGTTCGTTGTGTAGCCCTTAAATGCGAGAATGGAACTTGGATTTACGCCCGAACCGTTATTCCAAACCTTAGTTTTCAAAACCCGTGGGCAGAACTTAAATCACTTGGCAATAAACCCCTTGGGGAAGTCCTGTTTGAAATGCCAAGCATTGATCGTTCTCCGTTTGAGTTTTCAAAAGATAACCTAGCCTATTGGCCCTACCTGATGAATCACCTCGATAATCGTAAACTCGCTTATCAACCCGGTTTTGCAAGGCGATCCATCTTCAAGCAGAAAGGGGCACCCCTACTGTTAACCGAGGTTTTTTTACCAGGCTTTACCAAAAATCTATAAACGTAGCGCTTCATATAATATTTTTTTACCTATATTTTTATAGCTTGGTTAAACTAGTATTCTAAAAACATATTGGAAGTGTTTGCATGAAATCGTATCAAAGAATAGTCCATTCTCTTAAAGTTTCGTTTTTTCTGAGCTTGACGGTTTTTTCTCAGCCAACTATTGCGAATGAGAACGTCAATACAACAGATGATGGTGCGATTAAAATAGGGCTTCTTCCCTACCTCAGTCCAGATCTTCTAATGTCTCGCTATGCCCCCTTAGTCGACTATGTCGGAGAACAACTACACCGAAAGCCATTACCAGAAACAGCCCCCAATTTTCCGGCCTATGTAAAAAGAGCGGCTAACTATAAATATGACTTCTATGTAACCGCGCCACATTTTGCCGCTTTGGCTGAAGAAAAATATGGCTACAAGCGCATTGCCCGTCTGACCCGTGAGCTAGATGGTGCAATGGTTGTCCGCGCCGATTCCAGCCTGACCTCAATCGAACAGCTAGGCGGAAAAAAATTAGCCACGCCAGACCACCTTGCCATTATTACAATACTCGGCGAACAGGCCTTGCAGAAGCACGGCATTGAACCGAAAAAAGATATCAAAATTGTC